>JADZBF010000479.1 GCA_020852215.1 Lysobacter sp.
ACCACGACCGAGGTGTCGCCTTCGGCGACCGCGCTACCGGCGTAGGAACGGCCCTGGGCCTTGACGCTGTTTTCTTTGAGCTGGAAGCCGGCGGCTTCGGCTTGCCCGGCGGCGAGCGCACCGGCGATGCCGAGCGCGAGCGCGGACAATAGAATCGTATTCTTGGTTTGCATTGTCTGTACGTCTCCGTGGACAGGATTGTTCTGCGCCGCACGGACGAGCGCTTCGCTCGAACCGTCCTGCCGGAAACCCCTCCCGACGTACGACGCTGCCAGTACTATACCGTGGCCGTTAACCGAACGCTAACAACCATACGCCCTCGGATCGGCCCCGCTTCGCGACGACCCACGCATTCAGGTCACACGCTTCCCCCGTCATGTTCGTTCAGATTCCCACCCGCAAGAAAGCCGGCATCCGCTGGGCGACTCCCCTGCTGTTCGCGGTGCTGTGGGCGGCGTATCTGTGGGCGAGCACGCGGTCGGAGCACGTCGAACGCGGCTTGATCCAGACCTGGGGCGCGCTGACCGGCGGACCCGCGCTGATGGACACCTTGCGTTGGCTGGTGGCGGACCTGCATTGGCTGCGGCTGTTCACGGCGTTGATGCTGCATGCCGACTGGACCCATCTGCTGGGGAACCTGATCTTCCTGCTGATCTTCGGGTTCCCGGCCGAACGCAGCATGGGCTCGTGGCGCTTCCTCGCCCTGTTCGTGCTCGGTGGCGCCTTCGCCAATCTGGTGGCGGTGTTCGCCGTCGGCAGCCCGCAGCGATTGGTGATCGGCGCCAGCGGCGCGGTCTCCGCGGTGATCGGCGCCTATCTCGCGTTGTTCCCGCGGGCGAAGCTGGGCTTGGTGCTGCCGCTCGGCTTATTTCTGGAATTCATTCGCGCCCCGGCGGCGCTGTTGATCGGCGGCTGGCTGGTCCTGCAGGTGGTGTTCACCTACATCGGCCCGGCGTTCGGCGCAGTGGCGTGGATCGCGCACTTGGGCGGCTTCTTGTTCGGCGCGGTGTTCGCGTTGTCGGCCAAGGCGGCGATCGCACGACGTATGCGCAAGGATCGCGGGTTCTGACAAGTTGTCGAAAGCGGGCCGTCGAAAACGCGCATCCCGAGCGTCGCCGGCTCGACGCATGCTCGAACCGGCTCACGACGCATCGCTCGCCTCGCCGCTCGTTTCGTCGACGCGATCGCGCGCTATCATCCGCGCATGGCCAAGGCGCTCTACAAAATCACGTTCTTCAACCACGGCAAGATCTACGCGCTGTACGCGCATCGCGTCGGCAGCAGCCATCTCTGGGGCTTCACCGAGGTCGCGGACTTGGTGTTCGATCTGCACGACGGCCTCGTGGTCGACCCGACGGAAGAACGCCTGCGCGACGAATTCGGCGACACCAAGTCACTGCATTTGCCGATGCAAAGCATCGTCCGCATCGAAGAGGTGGAGAAGAAGGGGCAATCGTCGATCCGCGACGCCGCCAGCGGCGAAAACGTGGTCACGCCCTTCCCGATGCCCGCCAAACCGCGCTGACGCCCGCCGAGCGGCCGAAGCTGCCTGGCCCAATACGCGCCTGGGAAAGGTCTGAATAACTCGTCGCCCGGCGAAAGCCGGGGCCCAGCGCCTCAGTCAACCATTGACGAGGCTGGATCCCGGCTTTCGCCGGGACGACCGCAGTGAATGATTCAGATATTCCCTAGCCCAAAAACGCGCCAGCCCGAAACGCGTCGATCGAAACCGCCTCGATCGAAACAGCGCCGCGCCGGATCGCTCCGACGCGGCGCTGGCGATCACAAACTCACGCGCTTACGGTTATCCGAAGACACCCGATCGATCAATTTGTTGTACGGATCGAAACCGGCTTCGTAAGGCTCCGCGTCCACCACCACCGTCACCTTCAAGCGCCCCTCGACCACACGATGACGCTTCAGGTAAAGCGTTTTTTCGTCGGCTTCCTTGCCCGACGGGCCGCGCGCGAATACGCCCACTTCGATCCAGTCGTCGAGCTTGCCCGCCGTCTCCTTACCTTTACCGTCGGCGTAGAGCTTGGCGGCGTGCAGATCGAGCACGACATCGTATTTGCCGTCGGCGCGTTTTTTCGCAGTCGCTTCTTCCACGCGGTTGTCGTAGAAGCTGATCTTCTCGAACAAATCGGCGATCAGACCTTCGTGTTCGGGGCCGGCTTCGGCGCGGATGTAATCGAGCAGTTCGGCCGATGTCGTGTACGGCGGCTGTTGATAGCCCTTGTCCTGCAGGAATCTCTTCAACGCGCGATTCAGCGTGTCTTCGCCGATCTCCTCGCGCAGTCGGTAGAACACCTGCGCCCCTTTGCGATAATGAATATACGGCTGGTTTTCGACCCGATAGAGCGGGAGTTCTTCGACCACCTCGCCGCCGCGGTCGGACAGATATCGATCCAGCTCGTACTTCAGGAACTGACGCATCTTGCCGCGGCCGTATTCTTTTTCCATCACCATCAGCGCGGAGTATTGCGACAACGATTCCGACAACACGGTCGCGCCCTGCACGTTCGCGCCGATCACCTGATGCGCCCACCACTGGTGCGCGATCTCGTGCGCGGTGATGTAGTACACGTAGTCGATCGCATCCTTGCTGTCGAGATCGGCGATGAAACCGATGGACTCCGAATACGGGATCGTATTGGCGAAGCTCTGCGCAATGCTTTGATAGCCCGGGAATTCGATGATGCGCACCTGGCGGTGCTGATACGGCGTGAAGTTGGCTTCGTAGTAGGCCAACGACTTCTGTATAGCCTCGATCATGCGATCGACGTTGTACGCATGCTTGGCGTCGTAGTACACCTCGATCGGAATATCCTTGTATTTGCCCTTCTTCACCTGCCAGCGCGCCGACAGGTAGGAGTAGAAGTTCAACATCGGTCGATCCATGGCGTAACTGAAACAGCGCCGACCGTCGCGGACGAATTCTTTCTGCAGATAACCCGGCGACAGCGCGATCTGGTCCGGTGCGGTGCAGATCGTGGTCTTGAAGTCGATCCAGTCGGCGTCATCGCCCACATAGGTATTGGCGCGCGCGGCTTCGTCTTCCAGTTTCGGCATGCGTCGGGGCTCGCCCAAATCGCGCTTGCGGCGCTCGTTGCGATCCTGTATTTCGGCGCCCTGGATATAGCCGAACGACGGGAATGCCCGACTATCGAAAAACGTGCCGTTCTCGACGATCTGCGTCTGCGCGGTGCCGTTGGCGATACCTTCTTGCGCAAACTCGATCTTGAACGCGATGTCGCGCTCCTCGCCGGGCCGCATCGGCGTTTTCAACCGGTAGATGCGGTAACCGAAATCCTTTTCGTGTTCGATCAAGTCGGCGCCGCCCATGTCGATACTCATCAGCGACTCGTCTTCGATCATGCTGACATGCAGTTCCGCGATCGGTTTGGCGTAAGGATTGCGCACCTTGTAGACGCCGCTGGCGCGTACCGTTTGCGTTTCCGGGCGCAGGTCGATTTCGATCGTGGTGGCGACGATCCTCGGCTGCGGCAAGCCCTGGTACTTCTTGTACTCGCGCTCGTAGCGCGCCTGAAGATCGAGGGTCTCGTCCGGCGACAAGAAATCGTTGCGGATATTCGTATTCCAGAACAGATACGCGCCGGTACCGACGAATGCCAGCATCGCGAAGGCCGTCGCCGCTCCCAGCGGCCCGCGCATGCGGGTGCGCGCGAGCCGAATGCGCTCGCGCGCGCCGCCACTCACGCCGCGCACCCAAAACGCCGCGGACAGCAACAACAACATCAGCAGGAACAGTCCCCAGTAGCCTTCGAACCACAGCTTCGCACCGAGGAAATGACCGTAGCCGTTCATATCGGAATACGGCGCTTCCGGCGAGGATGCGAAGTTGTAGAGGTTGTGGGTGAAATCCAGCGCGCCCAACACGCCCTGCGCGACCAGCACCAGAATCAGCAGGCCGTATCCCGCGAACTTGTTGTTGGTGAAAACCTGCAAACACAACGCGAGCCCGCCCATCAACACGAAGCCGATGCTGTCGAGCGCAAGGGTCTTGGCGTACACCATCAATTCGAGCTGTGTGTGGCCCTTGGCGAGCTGGATCAGCATCGCGACGATGGCGCCGAGCGCTTGGAAGCAGAAGATCACCGCGATCAAGGCGC
This sequence comes from Lysobacter sp., assembly GCA_020852215.1. Classification (GTDB taxonomy): domain Bacteria; phylum Pseudomonadota; class Gammaproteobacteria; order Xanthomonadales; family Xanthomonadaceae; genus Lysobacter_I. The sequence continues at coordinate 4,134 of JADZBF010000479.1, forward strand.
CGAACTTCGCCGCCAACGGCACCCAGTTGGGCACCGGCATGGCGTCGGTCACCTCGCTGATCTTCGCGCCGCGCTCTTTGCCGATCAGTTCGCCGGCATAGAACAGTACGATGATGATCAGCACGAAACCATACGACTGCCGCAGCGCCAGCAGCATCTGCGAAGTGACCGGATGGATCGGCGTGTCGTAGAAGGACTGCGCCATGATCGCGCCGGGAATGAAGTTCGCCATCGCGAACAGCAACATCACGATGAACGGAATGCCGCGCAGCACACCCTTGGTATCGAAGCGCAACTGTCGCAGGAACTGCGCGAAACTCGTCGCCGGGCCGTGCGTCGCCGCGACTCGCGGCAGTCGCAGCGGCGCTGCGGCGAGTTCGCCCGCAGGCGCATCGATGGCGACTTTGGCCTTGCGCAAACCGCGACCGGTGCCGGTGCGCTGCGGTTTGAACAGCGCGAAGCATGCGGCGAAGAGGGCCGATCCGATGACGACCCACAACGCTCGATTGCCCAGGATGTAGCCGCCGATCGCAGGTAATTCGGTGTTGCGCTGTTCCGCGGCCCAGTAACGAATCGTGCGGCTGAACGCACGAATGCCGAGCGGCTCGCTGAGCGAGGCGACCCAGACGTTGTCGAGATCGCGCAACAGCACGCCACTCGTGATGTAGAGCACGATAAAGCCGAGTACACCGACATAAACCCACAGCACGCTGCGGGTGACGATGGCCAACAGCGACAGCAGCGCTGCCATGAACAGCAGGTTCGGCAACACGATCACGCCCAGCGCCCATAGATAAGGCATCGGCGTGACCGGCCCCAGTCGCTCGGGATCGATCCACGGCATGAACTGCGCGACGAACAAGCCGAACGCGATCAATGCATACAACAGCAGACAGCAGACCGTCGCCGCGGCGATCCGTCCTGCGACGTAGTCGCGGCGCTTGATGGGGCTGGCGAAAATCAATTCGGCAGTGCCTTGCTCGAAATCGCGCAGCAAGGCGCCGTTGATCGACATCGCCACGAACAGCATGCCCAACAGCGTGAACACGGTCATGAACTGCACGATGACGATCGGCGCATTGCGATGGACGTTGCCGATACCGCCGCCGATCTGCACGACATCGCTTGAGATTGCGGCCAATCCCATCAGCGCGAACAACAGCGCCATCAACCACAACAGCGGCGAACGAAGCTGCTGGCGCAGCTCGAACCGGAAGAACTCGAACATGGCGGGCTCCTCAGGCGGCTTTGGCGTGTTGGCGAAGACGCTGGAAGTACACGTCGCCCAAGCCGGGCACGACGGGCTCGAATCCGTCTTCCGGACGTTCGTCGCTCAGAACGTTGATCGTCGGAACACCACCCACCAGACGCGTCGACAACAACAGGTAGTTCTTCTCGTATTCCGGCAGCGCGTCTTTCGCGACTTGCTTGCGCCACACTCGACCTTCCAATGCGGCGATGGCGTCCGCCGGACGACCGGTCAACAACACCTTGCCCTTGTTCATGATCGCCATGTTCGGGCACAGATCGGTCACGTCCTCGACGATATGCGTGGACAGGATCACCGCGACGTTCTCGCCGATCTCGGCGAGCAAATTGAGGAAACGGTTGCGCTCTTCGGGGTCGAGACCGGCGGTCGGTTCGTCGACGATGACCAGGCGCGGATTGCCCAGCAACGCCTGCGCGATGCCGAAACGCTGACGCATGCCGCCGGAAAACCCGCCGAGTTTGCGTTTGCGTACATCCCACAAATTCACTTGGCGCAGCAGTCCGTCGACCGTTTCACGCCGCTGTTTGCGATCGGTCAGCCCTTTGAGCACCGCGAAATGTTCGAGCAGATCCAGTGCGCTGACTTTCGGATAGACGCCGAAATCCTGAGGCAAATAGCCGAGTTGACGGCGCACCGCGTCTTTGTCGCGCAGCACATCGAGGGTGCCGCCGTTGCCGTCGTCGAACGTCGCGGTGCCGCTGTCGGCTTCCTGCAGCGTCGCCAGGGTGCGCATCAGCGAGGACTTGCCGGCGCCGTTCGGCCCCAGCAGACCGAACATGCCGCGCGGGATGTCGAGACTCACGCCATCGAGAGCGCGCACGCCGTTGGCGTAGGTTTTGGTCAGATTTTGGATAGCGAGCACGGGCGCCTCGGGGTGCGTGGGGTACGGAGATGCGGACGACGCGGGCACCGGAATGGGGCCGGATCGATGCCGCGATCATAGCCAGCCGCTGAAGCCCGAATGAATGGGCCGTGGGTCAGGGTGCCGATGGTCATGGCGCGGACGATGCGACGCGATGCCCCAAAATCCGCACGAACATCACACGAAGACCACACGAGCATTCGCGCGAAAGCCGCGCACGATAGCCGCGCGCGAAGAACGGGATACGAACACGAGCTGCTGGACGATACGCGCACGCGATTGCGTGGCGTGGCGCGCTCGATCAAAGCGCGCGGACGCGTGGGAAACGCGACCTCAGCGACGTACGGGCTGCGCGTCCGGCAACGCCGCGACCGTTTTCTTCAACTGCAGCAGCGCCGCCGCGATCGGCGCGTCGCCTTCGAGCACGTCGCCGTTACCGACGCCCGCGGCTTCTTGATCGCCGCGCAAATGCCCCGGCAAACCGGCTTCGGAAATATCGCTGCGCACGCCTTTGACGTTCGCGTCGGGTTTGAGCAACACATCGGGATCGATGCCGCGCGCCTGGATCGATTTGCCGCTGGGCGTGTAGTAGCGCGCGGTGGTGAGTTTCACCGAATCGCCGTTGTCCAACGGCAGCACGGTTTGCACCGAACCTTTGCCGAAGGTGCGGCTGCCCACCAGCGTGGCGCGTTGGTTGTCGCGCAGCGCGGCGGCCAGCACTTCCGAAGCGCTGGCCGAGCCGGCATCGATCACCACCGCGAGCGGCGCGCCGCGCAGCAAGTCGCCCGGCGTGGCGTTGAATTCGGCGTCGCCGAGCGAAATGCGGCCGCGGGTGCTGACGATCTTGCCTTTGTCGAGCAAGTCGTCGGCGATCTGCACCGCGGAGGTCAACAAACCGCCCGGATTACTGCGCAAATCCAACACCAAACCGCGCAGACCTTTGTCGGCGGCCTGCGCTTGCAGCTTCTGCAATTGCGCGCTGAAGTCCTTGGCGGTATCGGCTTGGAACGCGCTGACGCGGATGTAGCCGTAGCCGGGTTCGAGCATGCGTCCGCGCACGCTGCCGACGCGAATGGTTTCGCGCTGAACCGGAATTTGCAGCGGCTTGGGCGCGCCTTCGCGCTGCACGGTCAGCACGGTCTTGCTGCCGGGCGCACCGCGCAGCGGATTGCCGTCGGCGACTTCGGGCGTCAACGTTTTGCCGTCGACCGCGATGATGATGTCGCCGGCTTTCACGCCGGCTTTGGCTGCGGGCGTGTCGTCGATCGGCGCGATCACCAGGATGCTGCCGTCGGGCTGCTGCTGCACTTCCACGCCGATGCCGTCGTAGGCGCCGTCGCTGTC
>JADZBF010000480.1 GCA_020852215.1 Lysobacter sp.
AGCCGCTGCAAACGCGCATGCGGGTCGTCGATCGCGAGCAGCGCCGCACGCTGCGCGTCCGTCAGCGGCAAGACTTCGGCCAAACGCCAGCTCACCCACGCCGCTTCCTCGAACCGCGCTTTCGGCGCATCGGCATGTTCGCCGCCGACTTGATCGAGAATTCGCTGCAGCACGATACCGAGCAGCGCATGCTCCGGCCGTAATTCGTCGTCGAGATCCGGATCGCACCACGCGACCTCGCCGACCACCAAACCGTTCGCTTGCGTGCGCGTGCTCGCGATCCGGAAAAGCCGCGTTCCGCGCACGCGCAACGCCAACAAACCGTCGGGGGTGCTGTCGAAATCTTCGATCCGCGCTTCGGTGCCGAAATCTGCGGGCGTTGCCGGTGCGCCGACCTCTTCGCCGTCCAGCAGCAGGCATACGCCGAAGCCGGTGGCGTTGCGGGCGCAGTCGCGCACCAGATCGAGATAGCGCGTTTCGAAAATACGCAAACCCAGCGCGCCGCCGGGCATCAGCACCGTGCGCAGCGGGAATAGCGGCAGCGTCGTCGCGGAATGCAGCTCTGCGCGGCGCATCACGCCACGGCCGCCGTAATGCGCTGGGCCGTGGCGGCGGACGGCAAGCCCGGAACTTCCGCGGTTTCTCGCAACAGATCGTCGACCACCGCCCGCAATGCGGCCGTGCGTGAGGCACCGGACGCGCGTCGCTGCGCATAACGATTCAATTGGCGGTCCGCACTACCGCCTTCGACCAGAATCGCGCGCGCATGCGCGAATGCCCAACCGTCATCCGCCTCGGCCGCGGCGCTGCCGAAGCGTTCCTCGGCCATGTTCAACCACTCGCCGACTGCCAGATTGCGCCGCGACTTCTGATGCAGAAAACTCGCGTGGATGCCGAAACGTTTCGCGCGCCAGCGGTTTTCTTCGATCAACAATCGGGTCATGTCGTTGCGAGCGGCGCTCATATCCGAATCCTCGGCTGCGCTGCGCACCATCGCGCGGAATAATGCGGCGATGCAAAGCGCATCGAGCGCGCGCGGGCAAGCGTCGGCGATGCGCAATTCCAGGGTGGGATAACGCATCGACGGCCGAACGACCCACCACAGATAGCTCTCGTTCTCGAGCGAACCCGCTTCGATCATCAGTTCCACGAACGCACGATAGCCGCGCTCGTTTTCGAAAAAATCCGGAATTCCGGTGCGCGGCCATTCGTCGTAGATCGCTTGCCGATAGCTCATCAAGCCCGTGCGCTTGCGCGCCCAGAACGGCGAGGATGCGCTCAACGCCAACAGCAGGGGCAGCCATGGCATCACTTGATTCATGATGCGTATCCGGTCTTTTTCCGGCGGCGGCGCCACATGCACATGCAGGCCGCAGAGCAGATTGCGTCGAGCCACGATCTGAAAATCGTCCATCAATCGTTCGTAGCGCGGCTTTTCCGATGCGTGCTGCTCGCGCCACTGCGCCATCGGATGCGTGCCCGCGGCGAGCAACGCCAGACCATGTTCGGCCGTCACCGCGGACATCCGGGCGCGAGAATGCGCGACCCAAGAGATCGCCTGTTCGGTGTTCTCGAGCACGGGCGAAACCACTTCGATCTGGCTGCGCAGCAACTCATGCGACACCGCATCGCCGAATTCGGCTTGGCAGGCGAAAAACAACGCCTGCGGAGGATGATCCGCGATTTCGCGGCTCAACGGGTCTGTGAGAAAGAACTCTTCCTCGATGCCGAAGGTATAACGATGCGCCATCGCGTCTCGACCTAGCTGCTTTGCCCGCTTCATTCCTCTGACCATGGACTTTACTCGATTCGGCCCAGCCACGCCAAAAGATCGCCGTCGTGCGCTCTCCAAGGCGCGCTTTAGAAATCGAAAGCGAGCGGAACCCGCGACTCAGATCGACTTCGGGCTATTCGCGGGACAAAAGACTAGCCGCCGGCCAACTGCGCCAGAAACTTGCGCGGCGCGCCGTCGAAACCGCCGTTCGACATGAAGACCACGTGGTCGCCCTCGCGAGTGAGTGCGCGCAGCGTGGCGATCAGCGAGTCGGCGGTGGGCGCGGTGCGCGATTCGCCGCGCACGTGCGCCATCACTTTCGACGCATCCCAGGACAGTTCCGGTCGATGCAGAAACACCACCGCATCGGCGGCGTCGAGCGACGGCGCCAGCGCATCGGCATGCGCTCCCAGGCGCATCGAATTGCTGCGCGGCTCCATCGCCACCACGATCCGCGCATCGCCGACTTTGGCGCGCAAACCCGCGAGTGTCGTCGCGATCGCGGTGGGGTGATGCGCGAAGTCGTCGTACACTGTGATGCCCTGCGCTTCGCCCAGCACTTCCAGGCGACGCTTGACGCCGCGGAAGCGCGACAGCGACGGCATCACCGAAGCGGGATCGACGCCGACCGCATGACACGCCGCCAGCGCGGCCAAACCGTTCAGGACATTATGATCGCCGAGCATCGGCCACTCCACAGTGCCGACCTCCTGCCCGTGATGCAGCACCGCGAACGCGCTTCCGTCCTGATGCAGCAACCGCGCGCCCCAGTCGTACGCATTCGCCGCCATGCCATCGCGCAGCAAGCCGAAACGTTCGACCGGCGTCCAACAGCCCATCGCCAACACTTCGCGCAAACGCTCGTCGTCGCCGTTGACGATCAAACGGCCGCGCCCGGGCACGGTGCGCACCAAATGATGGAATTGGCGCTGGATCGCGGCCACATCCGGAAAAATATCGGCGTGGTCGTATTCCAGATTATTGAGAATCGCCACCAGCGGCCGGTAGTGCACGAACTTGCTGCGCTTGTCGAAGAACGCGGTGTCGTATTCGTCGGCCTCGACCACGAATTCGCGGCCTTCGCCCACGCGCGCCGACGCATCGAAATCCTCGGCCACGCCGCCGATCAAGAACCCCGGCTTGCGTCCCGCCTGTTCCAACAGGAACGCCAACAGCGTGGTGGTGGTGGTTTTGCCGTGCGTGCCCGCCACCGCCAACGTATCGCGGCCGGGCAGCACGTACTCGCGCAGCCACGCCGCGCCGGAGGTGTAATGCAGACCGCGATCCAGCACGTGCTCGACCGCCGGATTGCCGCGCGAAAGCGCATTGCCGACGACGATTTCCTCGCAATCCGGCGAAATATTGTCGGCCGTGTAACCCTGCCGCAACACGATGCCCAAGCGCTCGAGCTGCGTGGACATCGGCGGATACACCGCCTGATCGCTGCCCTCGACCGTATGCCCGAGTTCGCGCGCCAACGCGGCCACACCGCCCATGAAAGTGCCGCAGATGCCCAGAATATGTAATTTCAAGATGCCATCGCTCTTAACGGTTCGGTATCGGTGATCCAAGCGGCTCCCGCTCGGCACCTTCGCCCCTCTCCCGCAGGCGGGAGAGGGGAACGGGGTGAGGGGAAGCGCGAAAAAGCCTTCTGGGCACAGCCTTGGCTGGCGTCGGAAACTGCTTGCCCCTCATCCGGCCCTTCGGGCCACCTTCTCCCCGCGATGCGGGGAGAAGAAATAACGTTGCATTCGTCGGGCGCTATAGCGAGAGAACAATAACGTCGCATTCGTCGGGCGCTACAGCGAGAGAACAATAACGTTGCATTCGTCAGGCGCTACAGCGAGAGAACAATAACGTCGCGTTCGTCGAGCGCTGCGGGGAGAGAATAATAACGTCGCGTCCGTGGGTGGTGCAGTGCGAAAGGGACGTCTCGTTCTCGCTCGCTTCGCGAACGAAAAGGATA
>JADZBF010000481.1 GCA_020852215.1 Lysobacter sp.
CTTCTTCGCCTGGGCGCGCACGATCGCCGGTGCGGCCAGCGTCGCCACGCCGGCGGTGGCCGATGCGGCGGCAAGGCGGTTGAAATCACGACGGGTCACTCGGGTCATTGTTGTCTCCTCCCTGGTTCATGAAAGCGGCGCCGGGATGCCTGGGACAGGTGCTGAGACGGACCGGGGCGGCCGCTGAAACGGCGGTCAAGCCAGGAGGCCGACGGCCTCCTGGCATGGATTTTCGCCGCGGGTCACACGAAAAGCGCATCGGGACTTTCCCGGTAGGGCCCGGCAAACAGCCATTTCGGCACACTTTCTCCTGGTGAAAAGTTTGCGCACCCATGATCCACGGTCCTTGCCTTGAACGACAATGCAGCGATGAAGTCGAAGACGATCCGCTTCCATGAATTCGGCGGCCCGGAGGTGCTGCGCTTCGAATCGCTCGAACCCGGCACGCCGGGAGACGGCGAAGTCCTGGTGCGCATCGCGCAGTCGCTGGACCACTCGGCCGAGGTCGCTTCGCCGGCAACAGCGATCAATGGAGCATCCCGGATTGGCACTGCGAAACGATCTCGACCCCGCGCGCGTGCGTGAAGGCGATCTGCTGTGGACGCCCGATCCGCAGCGTGTCGCCGCTTGCCGGCTCGTGGAGTACATGCGATGGCTGCAACGCGAGCGCGGACTCGCCTTCGACGGTTACCAGGCACTGCACCGCTGGTCGGTGACCGACCTCGACGCGTTCTGGCGTTCGATCTTCGACCACTTCGACGTGCGCTCGTCGACGCCGGTCGGCGTGGTACTCGGACGTCGCGAGATGCCCGGTGCGCAGTGGTTCCCCGGCGTGCGCCTGAACTACGCCGAGCACGTGCTGCGCAACGCGCGGACCGGCGAGGACGCGCTGCTCTTTCTCGACGAGACACGTCCGTTGGCAGGATTCTCGTGGGACGCGCTCGCAGTGCAGGTGCGTACCCTCGCCACGCGGATGCGCGAGATGAAGGTCGGCGCCGGCGATCGGGTTGTCGCCTACCTGCCGAATGTGCCGCAGGCGATCGTCGCGATGCTTGCGACGACGGCGATCGGCGCGACCTGGTCGAGCGTCTCACCGGACTTCGGCGCGAGCGGTGCGCTGGACCGCATCGCGCAACTGCAGCCGAAACTGCTGTTCTGCGTCGACGGCTATCGCTATGGTGGCCGTGTCTTCGACCGCAGCAACGAGGTGCGCGCAATCGTCGACGGACTCCATGGACTCGAACACGTGGTCGTGCTGCCTCGGATGAGCGAGACGCCGCTCGTGCTCGACGGCTTCGAAGTACACCGTTGGGACCAAATCGTCGCGGGAGCGCCGGTGGCGGCGGAGCAGTTCCGCTTCGAGCAGGTTCCCTTCGACCATCCGCTGTGGATCCTGTTCTCGTCGGGAACGACCGGTCTGCCGAAGGCGATCGTGCATGGCCATGGCGGGATCCTGCTCGAGATGCTCAAGCTGGTGGCCTTGCACATGGATCTGCGAGCCGGCGAGCGGATGTTCTTCTTCAGCACCACCGGCTGGATGATGTGGAACTTCCTCGCCAGCTCGCTGCTGTGCGGCGTCGTGCCGGTGCTCTACGACGGGCATCCGGCGCATCCGGACGTCGACGTGCTGTGGCGGATGGCGCAGGATTGTGGCGCATCGTTCTTCGGTGCGAGCCCGACCTACGTCGACATCCTGTCGAAGGCGGGCGTCGTCCCGGGCGAGCGCTACGATCTGTCGCGATTGCGTGCAGTGATGCCCGCCGGCTCTCCGGTGTCGCCGGCGAACACCGCCTGGTTCTATCGCAATGTGAACGCCGACCTCTGGGTGTGCAGCGGCAGCGGTGGTACCGACGTCTGCACCGGGTTCGTCGGCGGCGTGCCGACCCAGCCGGTCCATGCGGGCGAGATCCAGGCGCCGCATCTCGGCGTTTCGGCGCAGGCATGGAATGATGCCGGCGAGAGCGTCGTCGACGAAGTCGGCGAACTGGTAATCACGCAGCCGATGCCGTCGATGCCGGTGAACTTCTGGAACGACCCCGACGGCAGCCGCTACCGAGAATCGTATTTCGACGTGTACCCCGGCATCTGGCGCCACGGCGACTTCTTTCGCATCAACGCGCGCGGGGGCTGTTTCGTGCTCGGCCGCAGCGACGCGACGCTGAATCGTCATGGCGTTCGCATCGGCACCGCCGAGATCTATCGTGCGCTTGACACGCTGCCCGGGATCGAGGACGCCCTGATCGTCAACCTCGACCTGCCTGGCGGAAAGTTCTTCATGCCCTTGTTCGTCAAGTTGACGAAAGATGCAGCACTCGACGATGCGCTCGTCGCGCGAATCAGCGAGTGCCTGCGCAAGGCATGCACGCCGCGCCACGTACCCGACAAGGTGTATCGCGTCGACGCGATCCCGATGACGCTCACCGGAAAGAAGATGGAAGTGCCGGTGCGCAAGATCCTGCTTGGTGTGCCCGAGGCGCGTGCCGCAAACCGCAGTGCAATGGCTGATCCGGCGGCGCTCGACTGGTTCGTGCGCTACGCGGCAACGCAGACGGATTACCCGGCGCAGTCGCGCTGACTTTGCGCGCACTTCCCGGACATATCGAGAACGAGAGTGGCGTCCCGTAGGGGATTCGAACCCCTGTACCGACCGTGAAAGGGTCGTGTCCTAGGCCTCTAGACGAACGGGACGGTGTTCACTTGGTGGAGGTAAGCGGGATCGAACCGCTGACCTCTTGCATGCCATGCAAGCGCTCTCCCCGCTGAGCGATACCCCCGAAGAGCCCGAGATTATAAGGCATGCCGGCGGGCCAGTGCAAGCTTGCTGCAGAGCCGTCAGCGACGTAGCCGCTTCCGGTGGGCTCGCCCGGCGCGGGATCAGCCGGAGGCGGTGGCGGCCTGCGCGCGCACCCCCGCTCACATGTGCGAGGGCAGGAAGGTGGCGATGATGGGGAAGGCGACCAGCACGACCAGGCGCACGATATCGGTGATGACGAAGGGTGCGACGCCCA
>JADZBF010000482.1 GCA_020852215.1 Lysobacter sp.
CGAACGCCTTTGCCGTTGCGTCACCCCGGCGAAGGCCGGGGTCCAGCCTTCAGAAACCCGCCGCGAGGCGGGTTTCTTGATTTAGGCATAGCGCGGATCATCCCGCCGAAAGTCGGGATCCAGCCTTCAGAAACCCGCCGAAAGGCGGGTTTCTCGTTTTAGACATAGCAGCGGATCACCCCGGCGAATGCCGGGGTCCAGCCCTCAGAACCCGCCGCGAGGCGGGTTTCTTGTTTTGAGCGTAGCGCGATCAAAGACCTGGCCGCCGAAGACCCGGCCGCGACCGCTGCCGCAAGTACAATCCACGATGCCGCGCGAACCGATGCGCTGCGCCCCTCATTCCAATCTCGCGTCGCATATGCGCAATCGAAGACTGATCCCGATCGCTATCCTCTGTGCCCTGCCGTTCGCGGCGAACGCGCAACACCGCATCGCGGCGCGCGTCAATGCCGAACTGTCCTGCGCCGAGACCGAACGGCGCCTCGTCGGGTTCATCAGCTACAAGCGCGATCGCGGCGCATCGCAGGACGCGCTGCTCGCCACCGTCGCGAATTTTCCGCCGGAGGAGCGCGCGGTCGCGGAGTATCGCATCGAGGACGTTTTCCTCGATCCGACGCTGACCGCGACCACCCTTTCGGCGTACCGCATGCAGCGTTGCCTGCGCGGTTTCGAACGCCGTAATTATCGGCCGTTCAACGCGACGACGCGCGAACATTTGCTGCGCTGTCAGAACGGCGGCGCATCCGGCAGCCGTGCGTTCGCGCGCTGCATCGACGACTTGCTGCATACCCTGGAAGAGAAGGCGAGCGAGGCGGCGGAAGAACCTTGATCTATCCCTCACCGAACGCTGCCCGAGCCGCCGATAGACGCAAAAAAAGCCCGCTTTGCAGCGGGCTTTTTCGTTTGCGTTTCGGCGAGCCGAACGCGCGATCGCGAGGCTTACGCGCCCTTCGGATTCGAGCCGAATTGGTTGTCGCCCGGGTCGCTATCCTTCGCCCAGAACACGATCAGCACGATGATGCCGATCAGCGGCACGATACCGATGAGCTGCCACCAACCGCTCTTGCCGGTGTCGTGCAAACGACGGGCGCCGACGCCGAGGGTCGGCAGCAGCACGGCGAGCGAGTACAGGTTGGACAGCATTGGGAACTTGATCATGTTGGCGATAATAGCGATGACGATGGCGATCACGAAGCTGATCAGCATGAACATCCAGAATTCCTGACGGCGTGCGCGGCCGTTGAAATCGAAATAGCGTTTGATGACGTCGATATACCAATTCATAAGTTTCCCCAAAGTCGAGATGACGGCGATGCTTCGTCGATCCGTGAGCCACCCCCAGGCGCCCGTCGGATCGGTCGGCGCGGTCGTCCGAGACGAGCGGCCCGGCGGCAGTATGGCAGGCGGGCCGTGACGCTGCCAATCGCGGCCGCCCCGCCGGTCGGCTTTCCCGCCACCGTTCCCGTCGCCATTTCGGTCGCGATCCTCGGTCGTGGGCCCGGATGCGCCGCCGCGGCCCGACCTTCGCGCGCGGGGAGCCGGCGGGCCGCATACACTGCACCGCACGCGGCGCCCGGCCGTCGAATCGTCGGGCGAACGGCCGCGTACACCGCGCGAACGAGGGCGACAACGAGGGCGATGACGCGATGATTCCGGGTTGGGTGCTGCTGCTGGTGTCGTTGGGCTACGTCGGGCTGCTGTTCGCGGTGGCCTACGCCGGCGACCGCCGCGCCGAAACGCCCGGTTGGCGGCGGCTGCGGCCGATCGTCTACTCCCTGGCGCTGGCCGTGTATTGCTCGTCGTGGACGTTCTACGGCGCCGTGGGCACCGCCGCGCGTACGGGATTGGGGTTCCTGCCGATCTATCTCGGCCCTCTGCTGCTGCTGATGTTCGGCTGGCGCATTCTCGAACGCCTGGTGCTGATCAGCGGCGAGCACCGCATCGTCTCGATCGGCGATTTCCTGTCCTCGCGCTACGGCCGCGCGCCGGGGCTCGCCGCCCTGGTCGCGCTGGTGGCGTTGACCGCCGCCGTGCCCTACGTCGCGCTGCAATTCAAAGCGGTCGCGATGAGCGTGAAGGTGCTGGCGCCGGGTAGCGACGATGCCTTGTTCGCCGATCCCGCGCTGTACGTCGCGTTGCTGCTGGCGGTGTTCGCGATTCTGTTCGGCACGCGCCAGATCGACGCCACCGAACACCATCGCGGCATGGTGCTCGCGGTGGCGTTGGAATCGCTGATCAAATTGCTCGCCTTCGTCGCCATCGGCGTGTTCGCGCTGGCGTATTTGCCCGGCGAAGGCGGATTGCTCGCGCGCATCGCGCAAAGCGGCCGTCGCGTGACCGAACACGGCATGCCGCCCGGTTTCGTCGCGCAGACGCTGCTCGGCTTCACCGCCATCGTGTGCTTGCCGCGGCAATTCCATGTCGCCGTGGTCGAATGCCAAGACCCGGCGGACTTGCGTCCCGCGCGTTGGTTGTTCGGCGGCTATTTGGTGGTGTTCAGCGCGTTCGTATTGCCGATCACCTTCGCGGGACAAGCCTTGCTCGGTGCGCAAGGCGTGTCGCCCGATACCTACGTGCTGGCGCTGCCGTTGGCGCTCGATCGCGAAGCCTTGGCGCTGATGGCGTACATCGGCGGTTTCTCCGCCGCCACCGGGATGGTGATCGTCGCCAGCGTCGCGTTGGCGACGATGGTCAGCAACGATCTTGCGATGCCGCTGTTGCTGCGCAGCGGCGCGTTCGCCGGACGCGGCAGTATCGATCAACAAGTGCTGTGGGTGCGTCGCGTCACCATCCTGGTGCTGTCGTTGATGGCGTACGCGTACCACCGCGGCGCCGCCGATGGCGACAGTCTCGCGCAGCACGGTTTACTGGCGTTCGCCGCGGTAGCGCAGTTCGCGCCGGCCTTGATCGGCGGCTTGTACTGGCGCGGCGCCAGCCGTTCCGGTGCGTTCGCGGGCGTATTCGTTGGCGCGATCTTGTGGCTCTACACCTTGTTGCTGCCGGCCTTGGCGCACAGCGGCTGGTTCGATACCGGCTGGGTCGAACACGGCCCGTTCGGCATCGCGTGGTTGCGGCCGCGGCAATTGTTCGGGCTCAGCGGTTGGGATGCGCTCACCCACGGCGTGTTCTGGTCGCTGTTGTTGAACCTCGCCGCGTTCTTTTTGGTCTCGCTCCGTCGTCGCCCGCGCTTGCAGGAGCAACTGCTCGCGGCCACTTACCTCGATCCCTACGCGCAGCGCTCGCCATCGGGTCCAGGCGGTTGGGCCGGCAGCATCCGCAGCGGCGAATTGCTCGCGCTGGCCGAACGCATTCTCGGCGAGCGTCCCGCACGACGCGCGTTCGACGACTACGCGAAACAACAGGGCCAGCCCTGGCACCCCGAACAGCTCGCCGATCGCGCCCTGGTGCAATTCACCGAACGCCAACTGGCCGCCGCCATCGGTGCCGCCTCCGCGCGCCTCACGCTCACCACCGCGCTGCGCGGCTCGGGCATGGAATTGGGCGAAGTGGTGGCGCTGCTGGACGAAGCGAATCAGGAATTGCGCTTCAACCGACAAGTGCTGTCGACCACGCTGGAGAACATCAGCCACGGTGTCAGCGTGGTGGATGCGGATCTGCGATTGATCGCGTGGAATCGCCGTTATCAGGACTTACTGGGTTATCCCGACGGCATGCTGTACGTCGGCCGGCCGATCGCGGACTTGATCCGCTGGAGCGTGGAGCGCGCCGAAATGAACGAGTTGGGACCGGTCAGTGCCGATCCCGACGAACAAGTGCGTCGCCGCCTCGCGCATTTGCGCGCGGGCCGACCGTACGTGTTCCAGCGTATTCGCCGCAGCGGACAAGTCATCGAAATGCGCGGCCAACCGTTGCCAGGCGGCGGTTACGTCACCAGCTTCAGCGACATCACCGATTACAAACGTGCCGAACAAGCGCTGCGCGAAATCAACGAGACGCTGGAACAGCGCGTCGAACTGCGCACGCGCGAAGCAGAAGCCGCGCAGCAATCGAAAACGCGCTTCCTCGCCGCGGTGAGCCACGACGTACTGCAACCGCTGAACGCCGCGCGTTTGTTCGCTACCGCACTACGCGAAACCCGCGACGAAGACGCGCGCACGCATTTGGCCGAACGCGTCGACAGCGCGCTGCGCGCCGCCGAGGATCTGCTCGACGGCCTGCTCGACGTGTCGCGTTTGGACGCGGGCGCGTTGGCGCCGGAATGGGGCGCGATCGACGCCGCCGCGTTGTTGCACGATCTCGCCGCGCAATACGCGCCCAGCGCCGAACGCCGCGGTCTGCGCCTGCGCGTGCACGCGCGCGAGGGTTTGATCGTGCGCAGCGACCGTCGCCTGCTGCGCCGCGCGCTGCAGAACTTCATCGCCAACGCGATGCGCTACACCCGCGACGGCGGCGTGTTGCTCGCGCTGCGCGTGCGCGGCGAACAAGTGGAGTTCCAGGTGTGGGATACCGGCCCCGGCATTCCGCAGCATCATCTGCAGCAAATATTCGAGGAATTCCGCCGTTTCGACACGCCGCAAGATAAAGCCGGCATCGGCGGCGAACGCGGGTTGGGGCTGGGCCTTTCCATTTGTCAGCGCATCGCGCGCACGCTCGATCACCCGCTCAGCGTGCAATCGCGCGTCGGTTTCGGCAGCGTGTTCGCCATTCGTGCCGCGCGCACCGATGCGCGCCCGCTGCCGGTGCTGCCCGACATCCACCCGCAAACCGACAGCCTCGCCGGACTGCGCGTGCTCTGCGTCGACAACGACCCGGATATTCTGGACGGTATGCGCGCCTTGCTCGATCGCTGGCACGCCGTCGCGATTCTCGCCGCGAACGTCGACGACGCCCTGGCCGCGATGGACGCCGACGAAAACCCGCCCGACGTCGCGCTCGTCGATTACCACCTGCACGACCGCCTCGACGGCCTCGGCATCATCGCCGAAATCCGCCGCCGCGCGAAACGCGACATCCCCGCCGCCCTGCTCACCGGCGACGGCAGCGACGCCGTGAAA
>JADZBF010000483.1 GCA_020852215.1 Lysobacter sp.
AAAGCGGCCCCGAGGCGACGAAGGTCGCGGCCCTGGCCGAAGTGGCCGAACGTCTGGGCTGGACGCACGAGCGTCCCGACTACACCGATTTGGACGCGAAACACGAAGTCAGCGAGCTCGGCGATGTTCTCGCGCGCTTGCAGCGTTTGCGCGCGTTGGCGCAGGTCGCCGCGGCGCGTGGGCCGCTGGTCTTGGCCGGTTCGAGCCTCGGTGCCTATATCTCCGCGCGGATTTCGCTGGAACTGCCGACGCAGGCGTTGTTCTTGATGGCGCCGCCGCTGACGATGGGGCCGTTGCCCGCTTTGGACGCTCCGAACATACCGATTTCGATCCTGCACGGCTGGGACGACGAACTGATTCCCGCCTCGGCCGTGGTCGATTGGGCGCATGCGCGTCGCGCACGATTGCTGTTGGTGGACGACACGCATCGACTGACCGCGAACGTGCGTACCTCCGCCGATGCGTTCGCCGTAGTGCTCGCGGGGCTGCCCGTCGATGCGTCCGCAGGGCTGCCCGCATGAACGATCAAACGCATAAATTCTTCGCCTCCTGTGCGAAGGGATTGGAATATCTGCTCGTCGACGAACTGCTCTCGCTCGGCTGCGCGCGCGTCACCGCGGCGCGCGCAGGCGCGAACGTCGAAGGTACGTTGCGCGATGCGCAGCGCGCGGTGCTGTGGTCGCGTCTCGCCAGCCGCGTGCTGTGGCCGATCGGCGAATACGATTGCCCCGACGAGCGCGCGCTGTACGCCGGCGCCGCCGCCATCGATTGGTCGCAGCACTTGCGCGTGGGTATGAGTCTGGCCGTGGACGCGCATGTCTCCGGCCCCGCCATCACGCATGCGCGCTACGCCGCGCAACGGATCAAAGACGCCATCGTCGATACCCTGCGCGGTCCGAACGGCGAGCGCCCGAGCGTCGATCTGGATGATCCCGATCTGCGTTTGAGCCTGGTGGTGCGCGCCGATAAATCCGGCGCGTCCAAAGCGATTCTGTCGGTCGATCTCGGCGGCGGTCCGCTGCATCGCCGTGGTTGGCGACGCACGCAGGGCGAAGCGCCGTTGAAGGAAACCTTGGCCGCGGCGGTGTTGATGCGCGGCGCCTGGCCGGCGTTGTATCGCGACGAAGGCGGCGCCTTGCTCGACCCGATGTGCGGCAGCGGCACGCTGCTGATCGAAGGCGCGCTGATGGCCGCCGATGTCGCGCCGGGCCTGTCGCGGATGGGCGATAGCCTGCAAACGCCGTCGCGTTGGCGCGGATTCGATGTGCTGCACTGGCGTTCGCTCTGCGAGGACGCGGAGCGCCGTTCGCGCGAAGGTCGCGCGACGTTGCGGCCGATATTTTTCGGCAGCGATCTCGACCCTCACGCGATTCGCGCCGCGCGCGAGAATGCGGAACGCGCGGGCGTGGCCGACAAGATCGCCTTCGATGTGCGCGATGTCGCGCGCTTGGAACCGATGGCGCAGGCGCGCGGCTTGGTCGTCTGTAACCCGCCTTACGATGCGCGGCTCGCCGCGGACCCAATGCTGTACCGCGCGCTCGGCGATGCGCTCAAGCGCGCTGTACCTGAGTGGAAGGCCAGTTTGCTGTGCGGCGATGCGGAACTGGCGCGCGCGACCGGCTTGCGCGCGGCTAAGAAATATCAGGTGTTCAACGGCGCGATCGAATGCGCGTTGATCGTGTGCGACCCCGTGCGGCAAGAACGTCACGGCGCAGCGCAGGACGAACGTGCCGCCGCCGAACCGCAAACTTTGAGCGAAGGCGCGCGGATGGTCGCGAATCGCCTGCGCAAGACGCTCAAAGCCAACAAAACCTGGCGAACGCGCGAGAACGTGAGTTGTTTCCGCGCCTACGATGCGGATATTCCCGAATACGCCGCCGCGATCGATGTCTACACGGCAGACGGCAGCAGCGAACGCTGGCTGCACGTGCAGGAATACGCCGCGCCGGCCGAGATTCCCGAAGCCACCACGCGCAAGCGCCTGCAGGAATTGCTGGCGGGCGCGCGCGAAGCGCTGGAGGTGCCGCGTGAGCGCGTCGCGGTGAAGACGCGCGCCAAAGGCAAGGGCGGCAGCAAATACGCCGACAGCGGCGCGTTCAAGCGCGGCGAAACGCTCGATGTGCGCGAAGGCGGCGCGCGGCTGCGGGTCAATCTGTTCGATTACCTCGACACCGGACTGTTTCTCGATCACCGGCCGATGCGCTTGCGGATCGCGCACGAGGCGAAGGACGCGCGCTTTCTCAATTTGTTCGCCTACACCGGCGCCGCCACCGCGCATGCGGCGGTCGGCGGCGCGGCGCAGACGACATCGGTCGATCTGTCCGCGACCTACCTGCAATGGTGCGCCGATAACTTGACGCTCAACGGCCTCGGCGGCGCGCGGCATCGCTTGGTGCAGGCCGACGCGTTGCAATGGTTGCTCGCGGATCGCGGCGAATACGACCTGATCTTCTGCGACCCGCCGACGTTCTCCAACTCCGCGCGCGCCGACGACTTCGACGTGCAGCGCGATCACGTGCGTTTACTGCAGGCGGCGATGGCGCGGCTGTCGTTCGGCGGCGCGCTGTATTTCTCGAACAACTACCGGCGTTTTCGGCTGGACGTGGACGCGATCTCGACGTTCGCGCAGGTCGAGGACATGACCGCCGAGACCATTCCGCCGGATTTCGCCCGTAACCCGCGGATTCATCGCGCCTGGCGGTTGCGCGCGACCTGACCGCGCGCCTGAGCATCGGAGCGGCCGCTTATCCGGCCGCGCATCCGGCCGATCGGCTCAAAGCCCGCGAATCATGCTCTCCCAAGCTTTCATGCGACGGGCGCTGTCCGCTTCGGTCGCGGGTTGCGCGATCCGTAGCTTCGCTCGCAGCTCGGCGGGCGGATAGATGCCCGGGTT
>JADZBF010000484.1 GCA_020852215.1 Lysobacter sp.
CCGTTCGACATCGGCATCATCGACCTGGGCCTGCCGAAAATGTCGGGCATGGAGCTGATCAAAGCCCTGCGCGACGAAGGCAAGCAATTCCCGGTGCTGATCCTCACCGCGCGCTCCAGTTGGCAGGACAAGGTCGAAGGCCTGAAACAAGGCGCCGACGACTATCTGGTCAAACCTTTCCACGTCGAAGAACTGCTGGCGCGCATCAACGCGCTGGTGCGTCGCGCCGCCGGCTGGAGCAAGCCCTCACTCGAATGCGGCCCGGTGACGCTGGATCTGGCCGCGCAAACGGTCACCGTCGCCGGTCAGAACGTCGACTTGACCAGCTACGAATACAAAGTACTGGAATATTTGATGATGCACGCCGGCGAGTTGGTCTCGAAGGCCGATTTGACCGAGCACATCTATCAGCAGGATTTCGATCGCGATTCGAATGTGTTGGAAGTCTTCATCGGCCGGCTGCGCAAGAAACTCGACCCCGACGGCGCGCTCAAGCCGATCGAAACCGTGCGCGGTCGCGGTTATCGCTTCGCCATCGCCCGCACCGGCGAGGCTTGAGCGACGGTCGGCCGCCGAGAACCGAAGCGATACGGATGCGCCGATGAGTCGTGAGCCGCGGGGCAGCGCGGATGCCCGATAGCAAACGCCCGCGCTCGCTACAGACGCGACAGTTGTTGGCGGCAGGCATGGGCTTGTGCGCCTTTCTCGCGCTGGCGGGTTACGCGCTGGATCGCGCCTTCATCCGCACCGCCGAAGCCGAACTTCGCGAACACTTGCGCGATTTCGCCTTGTACTACGCCGATGCGACCGAATTCGGTCGCGGCGGCGGTTTGGTGCCGCCGTTCGAAGACCGCATTCCCGACCCGCGTTTAAAGCGCCCCGGCAGCGGCCTGTACGTGCAGATCGTGCTGCCGCACGCGCAATGGGAATCGGACTCCGCGCACGGCCCCGAATTGCCGCAACCCGGGCCGCTGCTGGCGGCGAACGAAACGCGTTTCGAAGGCCCGTTGGCGATGATCCGGGCCAACGGTCGCGAGAGCAAGGTGTATCGCTACAGCTTCGGCTTGGTCTGGCCGGGCGACGATCTGTCCGACGAGATTCCTTACACCGTCCACATTCTCGAAGACACGCAAAGCCTCGATAACCAACTGTCGCGTTTCCGGCGCGCGCTGTGGGGTTATCTGGGCGGCGTGGCGACGGTGCTGATGCTGTTGCTGGTGGTGATTCTGCGTTGGGTCCTCGGCCCGGTGCGGGCGATGACCGGCGAACTGAAACGCGTGCAGCAAGGCAACACCAGCCGCATGAGCGCGAAATACCCGCGCGAATTGGCGCCGCTGGCCGACAGCATCAATGCCTTCATCGAAAGCGAACGCGAGAATCTCGAACGCCAACGCAACATCCTCGCCGATCTCGCGCATAGTTTGAAAACGCCGCTCGCGGTGCTGCATACGCGCTTGGACAACGCCACCGACGACGCCGAACTGCGCCAGGACTTGGGCGAACAGCTCAAGCGCATGAACGACATCGTCGGTTATCAACTGAGTCGCGCCGCCTCCGCCGGCCACAAACTGTTCGCCGCACCGCTGGCGATCGAACCCGACGCCGAAGACATCGTGCGCGGCTTGGAAAAGGTGTACGCGCGCAAAGGCGTGCTGTGCGAATTCGAAATCGACGCCGGCGCGCGTTTCTACGGCGAACGCGGCGATTTGCAGGAACTGCTGGGCAATCTGCTCGAAAACGCCTTCAAATGGGCGAGCAGCCGCGTGCTGCTGACCGCGCGCGTCGGCGAAAACGCGCCCAACCGGCGCCCGGGCTTGGTGCTGATGGTCGAGGACGACGGCCCGGGCATTCCGCAGGACCGCATCGCTCTGGTGTTGCAACGCGGCGTGCGCGGCGACGAACGCGTGCAAGGCCACGGCATCGGTCTGGCGATCGTGCAGGACATCGTGCGCGGCTATCGCGGCGAACTCGACGTCGGCGTCTCCGAAGAACTCGGCGGCGCGAAGTTCAGTGTGGCGTTGCCGCCGGGACTTTGAGGCCGGCATCGTGATCGCCCGGCGGCGCGGGCGATTCGCCGTAGAACTTGCGCAAGTGTTCGGCCACCGCCGGCAGCGTTTCGCGCAGCAAATGCGGCGCGCCGAAATGATATTCGCTGCACACCGCGAAGAATTCCTCCGGCGACTCGGCCGCGTAAGGATCGATCGCGGTGTCCTCGTCGCGATCCACCGCCGCCGCGAACGCGGCATATTCGCGCCCGAAATCCCGCGCCCACGCGCGCTGCCATTCGCGCGGCAGCGGCGGCGTGCCGTCCATCTCGCCGTCCAAGGCGTCGAGCTTGTGCGCCATTTCGTGCACCGGCAGACACATCCCCTCCCAAGGTGAGGCGATGTCGGCCAGCACATCGGTCCAGGACAGTATCAGCGGCCCGGCGTCCCAGGCCTCGCCGATCAATTCGTCTTCCCACTCGTGCTGTACCTCGTCGTCGTCGACATCCTCGCGATGCACGCGGAACGCCTCCGGGTAGACGATCAACTCCGACCAGCCGTGCAGGCCTTCGGCGCCGAATTCGAGCAAGGGCAGACAACACAACGCGGCGAGGCGCACGCGATCGCGATCGTCGAGCGTCAATTCGCCGATCGGCGAGATGGTCTTTTCGCGCAGGAAACGCGTGCTGAGCTCGCGCAAACGTTCGCGCCGCGTCGCATCCATCGACAACAACCACGGCAAACCCTCGCAGCTATCGCGCCAGAGCGAATCGTCGAGAGAGTCGCGGCGAGCGCCGCCGAACAGTCCTTGTAACCAGCGCACGCGCGTACGTCGGAGGAAATCGAAGGGCGGGCGCCCTCAGCGCATCGCGCTCAGCGGATCATGCCCGGGATGAAGCGATGCCAGCGCGGCGCCTGCTTGGCGTTGGGCTGGTCGCGGTATTGCGTGGTCTGCGGCTTGGGCTTGGCCGGCGCGATCTGCGCGCCGCGCTTGGCCGCGGGCTTGGGCGAGGACGGCTCGGCTTGGGCTTCCCCACCGACGTTCTCGGCTTCGGCCACCGGATCGTCGTTGCCGACGAGGGTCGAGGTCTTGGCCAACAGGTGCGGGCTGGCGAACGCCAGCGGGAGCAACAAGGAGAGGGCGAGACGGCGGCTCATGGGAGGTCAGGTCCACTGTGGGCCTTGACCGGCCCGAATGAACGGCGACTATACCCGACTACGATGACTGTCTGCAGAACGACCTCTGCTGCGGCGCAGCACCCGAACGCCGCCGGTTCCGGCAGACTCGCAGCGTGAGCGCCTACGACCTCTTCCCCGCCTCCGGCCCGACCACGCACCCGACTGCCCTGACCGCCCCCGCCTTGCGCCGGGCGTTGATCGCAGGGGCGAGGCGCGTCATCGCCTCCCGCGATGGGCTCAATAAAATCAACGTCTTCCCGGTCGCCGACGGGGATACCGGCAACAATCTGGCCTTCACTCTCGGCAGCGTGCTGAACGGCGCCTTGAGTCGTCGGAGCCGGCATATCGGCGAGTTGCTGCGCCGGATCGGCGACGACGCCATCGATGGCGCGCGGGGCAATTCGGGCGCGATTCTGGCGCAGTTTCTGCACGGCGTGGCCGAACATGCGCGAGCGCGGCCGGTGCTGGACGCGGCCGCGCTGGCGGCGGCGGTGCGGCACGGCGCCGCCAGCGCCCGCAATGCCCTGGCCAAACCGGTGGAAGGCACGATCATCAGCGTGATCGACAGCTTCGCGGACGCCATGCATGAAGCCGACGCGCAACTGCGCGACGCCAAGCCCAGCGATGTGCGCGGCAGCTTCGCGCGCGGGCTGGCGCACGCGCGCAGCGCGTTGGCGCGCACGCCGCAGCAAATGGCGCTGTTGCAGAGAGCCGGCGTGGTCGATGCCGGCGCGCAGGGCTTCGTCGATCTGCTGGAAGGCATCGCCGAATTCGTGGAGACCGGTCCGCGCGCGACCCGGCTGCGCGCGCCGCTGGCGGCCGCGAACGAGCCCCCGGACAACGACGATGTCCATCCGGCGCACGACGATGTCGATCCGCAACGCCGTTGGTGCACCGAATGCTTGCTGTTGGCAGACGCGGACGCCGCGCCGATCGAGCGTGAGGCGCTGCGCGCGGCGCTGGCGGCGATCGATGCGGATTCCACGGTGCTGGCCGGCGGCGAGCGTCGCATGCGCGTGCATGCGCATGTCGCCGATCCGCAGGCCTTGTTCGA
Organism: Lysobacter sp.; assembly: GCA_020852215.1. Taxonomy (GTDB): domain Bacteria; phylum Pseudomonadota; class Gammaproteobacteria; order Xanthomonadales; family Xanthomonadaceae; genus Lysobacter_I. The sequence goes on from JADZBF010000484.1 coordinate 4,219, forward strand.
CGCCTGCGCAGGCTTGGCCACCGTCGAAGGCATGAAAGCCGACGATATGCTGCTGCAATCGCGCAGCCTCGAACAAAAACGTCAGATCGCGGTGGTGACCGATAGCGCCGCCGACCTGCCCGACGCGATCGCCGAGCGCTACGGCCTGCATGTGGTGCCGGTACGCGTGGATCTGGACGGGCGGGACTATCTCGACAAGATCGGCTTAACGACCGCCGAGTTCTATCGGCGCATGGCCGCCTCGCAACAACTGCCGCGCACCAGCCAACCGCCGCCGGGGGATTTCCGCCGCACCTTCGATTTCCTCCGCTCGCATCGGCCGGCGACGGTGTATGTCGGTCTATCGCGTGCGGTCTCCGGCACGCTGCAATCGGCCGAACATGCGGCGGCCCGCCTCGAAGGCGGCGATGTGCGCGTGTTCGACAGCGCGAATGCGGCCGGCGGCCAAGCCTTGTTGGCATGGCGCGCGGCCGAACTGGCCGCAACGGGCGCCGATGCGGATGCGATCGTGCGCGAGCTGGAGCGGCTGCGCCCGCTCACACTGACCTGGGCGATCATCCGCGATATCAGCCATGCGGTGCGCGGCGGACGGATTCCGCGCTGGGCCGCGCCGGCGGTGGGATTCACCGGGCTCACGCCGATCGCCCGCGTCCGGGCGGACGGACGGCTCGGCGTGGCCGGCGGGTTGATCGCGAAAGCGAAGGCACCGGAAGCGTTCGCGCGCTATGTCGCCAAACGCGCGGTCGCCGCGCTGCGAAACGCGGCCGGCGCACAGGATTTACGTTTGCGCGCGATCGTGGGCCATTGCGATGCGCGCGAGGACGCGGTGCGTTTGA
>JADZBF010000485.1 GCA_020852215.1 Lysobacter sp.
ACCCCTGCACGGCGTTCACCGGCCAGCCGTCGGTGTCCTGGAATTCGTCGGGCATGGTGTGCCAGGCACGGAAGACGTAGATGCTGGCGTCGATCAGATACAGCGGCGGGTCGCCGTCGCGATTCGCAGGCACGCGCGTCGGGGCGTCGGCGGCTGCGCGGAGGTCCGGGCTCAAGCGCCTGCTCCTGAAGCGTCCGTTCCCGAAGCGTCCGCGGGCGGCGTCCATTCCGACAACAAACCGGCGGGGTCGGGCCGTTCTCGTTCGGGGGCATCCAGGGCCGCCGTGCCGATATGCACGAAGCCGACGATGGTTTCGTCCTCGCCCAGCCCCAAAAACCTGGCGATCTCGGGGTCGTAGGCCGCCCAGCCGGTCAGCCATTGCGCGCCGAAGCCCAACGCCTGCGCGGCCTGCAGCAGGGCGAAGCAGACGCAGCCGGCGCTGAGCAGGCGTTCCTGAACGGGAATTTTTTGGTCGGGGCCGAGCCGGGCGATCACCGTCACGATCACCGGGGCGTGGTCGAACCGATGCCGATCCTTCTCGACCACCGCCTCGGAGGCACCCGGGTCGCGCTCGCGACAGCGCTGCGCCAGACGCAGCCCCAGCGCATCGCGGGAGTCGCCCTGGATGCGCAGGAACCGGAACGGCACCCGCTTGCCGTGGTCCGGCACGCGCACTGCGCTGCGCAGCATCCGCAGCACGGTGGCGTCGTCGGGACCGGGCGGCCCCAGTTGCTTGCTCGGCACCGACCGTCGGCCATCCAGCGCGTCCAAGATGACGTTTGAATAAACTGAGAGTGTTGTCACAGACGCTCCATCGGTGAGTAAAGGATCGTAGCGGTCCGATCCCGGTCCCATTTTCCCCCGAAACGGACGCTATGGACGAGAATTTCCCCTGGTCCCACTCCCGCTCGCCGCTCGCCCGGCAGCATGCCGATCGGCTGTTCGAAGCGGTTCGCCGCGACGCCGTGACCGCGTTGTCCGGCGTTCTTGCCGGTTTTTGGGGCGATATCGAAGAACAAGTGCGCTTGGCGGCCATCGCCAGCCACGATAATCGCGCCATCTACGACGATCGTTTGGCGATTTCGTTGCTGAACCAACGCGCGATCGACCTTGCCGGTCGTTATCGCGAATCGCTGGAACAGGCCTTCGACCGTTGGCGCAATCCGCGCCCGCGCTCGGTCGACGGCAAAACCCTCAGCCTGATGTCGGAAAACGCGCTGGAAACCCATCTGGCCGGCCAGCACGTGGTGGAGTTGATCGAGCAGCAGCTCGCGCATCCGGTGTATCGCAACCACGAATGTTTCGAAGGCCTCGGCGCGATCCTCGGTTTGCCGTCGCAAGGCCCGGACGCCAACCCCATTCGCCCGGAAGTGCCGGTCGATGCGCTGGTGAAGTTGATCCTGGAACACGAACTGACGCCGGAACTGCGCCGGCTGATTTTCCTGCAGTTGGAAAAGCGTTTGTCGAAAGCGCTGACCGATCTGTACGAAAAAGTCGCTCAGATGCTGGAAAACGCCGCGGTTTCGCGCGACCGGGCCTCGGCTCAGGCGCCGGTGCCTTCGTCGCAAGCGGGCTGGAACCCCGACGGCGGCTTGGTCGATCAACGTACTCAGAATGGCGGTTCGGGCGGCTCGGCCGGCTCTGCCGCTTCGGCACAGGGCGGTGCGTCCGACGGTTATCGCTATCGCGAAAGCATTCATCATCAAGTGCGCGCTTGGCGGCAGGCGGCCCTTCGCGGCAACATCGTAGCCGGCAGCGACAGCGGTAGCGGCAATAGCGGTACCGGCGGCAGCCACTTCGGCGGTGGCGCGAGCGGCGGCGCGAGCGGCGCAAACCGCGGATATCCGTTCGGCAGCGCCCGGACCTTGGTGCCGCAGGAATTGTTCGGCATCGCTTCGATTCTGCAGGGCTCGGACCCCGCGCCGTTCGTGCGCGCGCTCTCGGGCGACGATGCGCGTTCGCTTTCCGCGGCGATCCGCGCGCAGATCGCCACCGGCTCGCGTCAGCTCGGCTACGACCCGACCCAAATGCGGTTCAGCGAAATCGACGAGGACGCGATCGATCTGGTCGCGATCATGCTGCAGACCTTGGCGCACAACCATGCCGGCGTGCAGCGCGCGCGGACGATGTACGGCCGCTTGGTCGTGCCGTATCTCAAACTCGCGTTGAGCGATCACGCCTTGTTCGACGAGCGCCACCACCCCGGCCGGCATTTGCTCGAAGCGCTCAGCGACGCCTGCCACGGCAACATCGGCGAAACGCCGCAGGATCAACAAACCCTGACCCACGCCGAGTTGGCGGTGGATCGCGTGGTGGACGGCTATCGCGACGATCAAGCGATCTTCGAATTGGCCGCGACCGAACTTCGCGATCATCTGGAACAACAAAAGCGCATGCGCGATGTCGCCGAACAGCGCGCCACGGAAGCGTTGTGCGGCCGCGAACGCCTGCATTACGCGCGCCGCGCGATCGACGAATTGCTCGGTTCGCGCTTGTACGAACGTCCGTTGACGCAGGGCATCGCCGAATTTCTGACCACGCACTGGCGCCATCATCTGGTGCAGACCTGGTTGCGCGAAGGCCCGGATTCGGCGCAGTACGTCGCGGCCTTGGCGGTGGGCGACGCGCTGATCCTGGCCGATGCCGAAGCCGCGCAGGGCGCGGGCGCGCAAGTGGCCGACCGTTTGATCGAACTGCAAACGCCGCTGGGACGTTGTTACGCCAGTTGCGGTTTGGACGCCTCCGCCGCGCGCGATTCGCTGGCGCGGATCGTCACCGCGCTGGCCTTTCCCGATGCGCCGCGCCGCGTGCATGCGGTGCCGGTCGAAGAGCCGATGGCCGATGCGGGCGACGGCGCGCAGTTGGGCGCCCCGCGCATGGCCGGCGGCACCGACACGGTGGAGTTCGATCAAGACTTGGCGATGCATATGCGCAAACTGCGGGTCGGCCAGAACCTGCGTCTGGTCGAAGACGATGGACGCGCCACGGTCGGCCGCATCGCCTGGATCAGTCCGCTGACCTCGCGTTTCCTGATCGTGAACCGTCGCGGCATGCGCAAACTGGTGGTGTCCCCGGAAGAATTGGCGTCGATGGTCGGCAAGGGCCGGGTGTCGCTGAGTTCGTCCGATCCGCCGTACGAAGACGCGATGCGCGAAATGTGGCAGGAACTGCAGCATCCGCGCGCATCGTGAGGCGGGCAGGTAAGACGTTCGGAACGCCGGCCAAGGGCCGGCGTTTTCGTCTGCGCCCCGGCGCGAACCCGCGATCGCCTGTGCGCGACGCCCGCGCGCAACCTGCTAGCATGCGGGGCGAAGTTCAGCATCCGATGGGGAGAGGACGATGGCGGTGACGATTGGTGCGGTGCGCGAAACCGCGACGGGCGAACGTCGCGTGGCGTTGACGCCGGAAACCTGCAAGAAGTTCGTCGCCGCCGGCGCCGAGGTGCGGGTCGAGCGCGGGCTGGGCGATGGTGCGCAGATTCCCGACGCCGCCTACGCCGACGCCGGCGCGACGCTCGTCGATTCCGCCGCCGAGGTGTTGAGCGCCGCCGACGCCGTCGCCTGCGTGCAGCCGCCGACGCCCGACGCGTTGGCGCAGATGAAAACCGGCGCGGTGTTGATCGGCATGCTGCAGCCGCAGGCCGATCCCGCCCGCGCCGAGGCGATCCAATCGCGCGCACTGGTCGCGTTCCCGCTGGAGCGTTTGCCGCGCACCACGCGCGCCCAGGCGATGGATATTCTCAGCTCGCAGGCCGGTATGGCCGGCTATAAAGCCACGCTGATCGCCGCGCAGTTGGCGCCGAGATTCTTCCCGATGCTCACCACCGCCGCCGGCACCATTCGTCCGTCGAAAGTGTTGGTGATCGGCGCGGGCGTGGCCGGGCTGCAGGCCATCGCGACCGCCAAGCGCTTGGGTGCGCAGGTCGAGGGCTTCGACGTGCGGCCGGAAACCCGCGAACAGATCGAATCGCTCGGCGGCAAGTTCCTCGACCTCGGCGTCAGCGCCGCGGGCGAGGGCGGCTATGCGCGTCAGCTCACCGACGAGGAACGCGCGTTGCAACAGCAACGTCTGGCCGATCACCTCAAAGGCATCGATGTCATCGTGTCCACCGCCGCCGTGCCGGGCCGGCCGGCGCCGAAAATCGTCTCCGCGGCGATGGTCGGCGGGATGAAATCCGGCAGCGTCATCGTCGATCTGGCCGCCGAGACCGGCGGCAATTGCGAATTGACCCGCCCGGGCGAGACCTACGCCCACAACGGCGTCACCATCGCCGGGCCGCTGAATCTGGCCAGCGGCGGCGCGATCCACGCCAGCGATATGTTCGCGCGCAACGTCTTGAATTTCCTGTCGCTGCTGCTGAAAGACGGCGCGCTGCAGTTCGATTGGGACGACGAGTTGCTGGCCAAGACCGTGTGGCCGGAGCGTCCGGCCGCCGCCCCTGTACCGCAGGCCGCGGCCGGCTGAACCGATGCCGCATCGCCCGTCGCGGCTGGTGCGGCGATTAGGATGCGGCGATAGTCGGTAAGCCTCGGCGACATGCGGCCTTCGGTCGGCGAGCGTTCGGGGTATGCTCTGCCGGTAGGCGGAGCGTGAGAGGAGAATCCCGTGTCCCATTCCAGCCAATCACCGCAGCTTCCCACCGGATTCTTGCCGGACGAGGAAGAGGACGAGATCTCGGCCGTTCGTCTCGCCGATGTGAGCGAGGAC
>JADZBF010000486.1 GCA_020852215.1 Lysobacter sp.
CCACTGGCCCATCGTGCCTTCCACTTCCGGGTGGCCCGCGTGGCCGATCAACACCACATCGCGCCCCGCGCGGCAGTGGCGGGCGACCTCCAGATGCACCTTCGTCACCAGTGGACAGGTGGCATCGAAAATTTTCAGGCCGCGGTCGCGGGCCTCGTTGCGGACCGCCTGCGAGACGCCGTGCGCGCTGAAAATCACCGTCGCGCCGTCGGGCACTTCGTCGAGTTCTTCCACGAACATCGCGCCGCGCTGGCGTAGATCGTCGACCACGAAACGATTGTGGACGACCTCATGGCGAACATAGATCGGCGCGCCGAGGGTTTCGATCGCGCGCTTGACGATCTCGATCGCGCGGTCGACACCGGCGCAGAACCCGCGCGGGTTGGCGAGGATGATTTCCATGCCGGGATTATCCACCGAGACGGTCCGTCGAGGCCATGCGACGGGACGATGGATCGTACGATCCATCGATACGGCCATGACACAGTTCATCGGACAGTCCGTAGATCAATCCGTAGATCGGTCCGATGAACAGTCCATCAGACGTTACGTTCATTCGTCGGCTTTCGGCGAAGCGGGCGCGTCGCCGGCCTTGCGGCGGCCGTCGAACAGTCCGAACAGGATCAACCCGATGGCGCCGGCCACCACCGCCGAATCGGCGATGTTGAACGCGGGCCAGTAATTATCCCGCCAATACCACTGGATGAAGTCGATGACATGGCCGTGCTGCAGACGGTCGATCACATTGCCCAAGGCCCCGCCGATCACCAGCGAAAACGGCAGCGCATTGCGCCAATCGCCGCGCGGGGTGCGGCTCAGCCAATACGTCAGCACCACGCAGATCACCACCGCCAAACCCGTGAACAGGTACTTCTGCCAGCCGCCGGCGTCGGCCAGAAAACTGAACGCCGCGCCTTCGTTGTAGGTGCGGTACCAGTTCCAGAAACCGTCGATCACCGGCACCGCCTGATATTCCGGCAGCGCAGCGAGCACCCAGGCTTTGCTCCATTGGTCCAGGCCGATCGCGACCGTGGAGAGCAGCAGCCAGATCAATGCGTTGGGCTTGGGGCGGGGATTGGTCATGGAAGAGGTCTTGGAAAAGCGAAGGAGTTCATCGATCCCGACAAACAGTGAGGCAGCCACGAAACCGAACAGGGACAACGACTGTGGGAGGCCCGGAAGGGCCGATGCGACGATTGTGGGAGGGCCCGGAAGGGCCGATGCGATGATCGACCGCGAAGATCCTCGGGCCTGCCGGCCCTCCCACAAATGCTCAGAACCATTTCCGATCTTCGCCCGGCCCTTCGACGTTGCTCACGCAACGGCCGCAGAGTTCCGGGTGATCAGCGTGCGTGCCGACATCGTCGCGATGGTGCCAGCAGCGGACGCATTTGGGTTTGGCGCTGACGGTCGCAGAGACCACCGTATCCGCCCCGCTCACCTGCTCCACGGTCACATCGCCGCTGATGAAGAAAAAGCGCAGTTCGTCAGCGAGCGGCGACAACCAGGCGAAATCCTCGGCGCTGCATTGGATCGCGATTTCCGCGTCCAAAGCCGCACCGATCTCGCCGCTGGCGCGCATTGGTTCCAAAGTTTTTGCCACTTCTTCACGCAACGTTAGCAGTCGATCAAAACGTGGAAAGGGTCGCGCCAAGCGATCTTCCGCATGCGCACGCACAACTCTGTCGTACAAATCTGCGGCCACATCTCTAATACTCTTGAATTGCTGCGCATCGTCTCTATGCGGAGCATTGCTTCCCTTTGCTACAGCCACCAAACCTTCGTACCACGTCGCGAACAACACGTTCTCTTCGCGCGGGCCGCGGTCGGTGTTGGCGGGCAGATGACCCCACAACTCGTCGGCGGTGAAGCTGAGGATCGGCGCGATCCAGCGCGCGAAGGCTTCGGCGATGCGATACATCGCGCTCTGCGCGCTGCGGCGGCCGCGTGAATCCTCGCGCATCGTGTACAGGCGATCCTTGGTGACGTCGAGATACAGCGAACCGAGATCCACGCTGCAGAAATTCACTAACGCCTGCACCACTTCGGGGAAATCGTAACGGCGGTACGCGTTGGCGATATCGGCCTGCAACTCGTAAGCGCGATGCACGATCCAACGATCCAGCGCCAGCAGATCCTCGTTCGCGACAAGATGCTGCGCCGGGTCGAAGCCGTGCAGATTGCCGAGCAGAAAGCGGGCGGTGTTGCGGAGGCGGCGATAGACATCGCCGTTGCGCTCGAAGACTTTCGGAAAGCACGACATCTCGCCGCGCGAATCGGTGGAGGCGACCCACAGACGCAGCACATCCGCGCCCCGCTCGTCGATGACCTTCTGAGGCTCGATCACGTTGCCCTTGGACTTCGACATCTTTTCGCCGTTTTCGTCGACGACGAACCCGTGCGTCAGCACTTCGCGATACGGCGCATGACCGTCCATCGCGATGCCGGTGAGCAACGCGCTGTGGAACCAGCCGCGATGCTGGTCCGAACCCTCGAGATACATGTCCGCCGGCTTGCGCAACCCGTCCTGCGGGCGCTGCGCGAGCACGCAGTCGTGACTGACGCCGGAATCGAACCACACATCAAGGATGTCCACGACTTTGTCGTAGTCCTTCGCCTGCTCGCCCAGCAATTCGGCGGCGTCCAGCGCGTACCACGCATCGGCGCCTTCGCGTTCGACGCGCTCGGCGACTTGGCGCATCAACGCCGGCGAATTCGGATGCGGTTCGCCGGTTTCGCGATGGATGAACAAAGCGATCGGCACGCCCCAAGTGCGCTGGCGCGAGATCGTCCAGTCCGGGCGGTTTTCGATCATGCCGTTGATGCGCGCCTGCCCCCAATCGGGGAACCATTCGACTTGCTTGATCGCATCGAGCGCATCGGCGCGCAAATTCGCCTGATCCATGGAAATGAACCACTGTGGCGTGGCGCGGAACGCGACCGGCTTGTGGTGTCGCCAACAGTGCGGGTAGCTGTGCGTCAGCGGAAAATACGCGAGCAAAGCACCGGTGCCGCGCAGCGCATCGACGATGACGGTGTTGGCTTTCCAGATATGCAAACCGGCGAGCGCGGTCTCGCCGAGCGGCGGCGTCGACGGCAGATACACGCCCCTGCCGTCCACGGGATTCAATTGCGCGGCGGTGTATTTCGCGACCAGGCCGTATTTCAGACCCACGACGAAGTCTTCCTGGCCGTGACCGGGCGCGGTATGCACCGCGCCGGTGCCGTCTTCGGCGCTGACGTGATCGCCGAGGATCAGCGGGATGTC
>JADZBF010000487.1 GCA_020852215.1 Lysobacter sp.
GCACTGGCACGCGAGCGTCGATCGTCGCCGGAGCCGCGACGGTAGCGGTCATCACGCTGGGCTTCGTGGTGCAGGCGCTGCGTCGCGGATACGGTTTTCCCGACTATCTGCTGCAGGCCGATTACGCGTTGTCGTTGACGGCCGCCACCGCGCTTTCGCTGGCGCTGATGTGGCGATGGCGCGCGCGTCTGGGCTGGTTTCAAGTGCCGATGGCGCCGGTTCTGACCTACACGTTTCTGGCGCTGCTCGCGCTGGCGTTGCGTAGCGGTTGAGTGGTGATTCGCCGCTGCGTCAGCGGCATTGTCGGGCTTCGAGCGGCGCGCATCCGTGAACGCCGCCGCTCCGGCGGCCCGTGGAATGCGACCGGGCCATTCGCTATGCTCAAGCTCTCGTAAATGAGGACGATTCGATGACGCTCGACCGAGTTCCAGATGCGCAGCGCGATATGCGGCATGGTTATTTCGGTGGTGCGCCTGGCGTCGCGGCATCGGCTTTGGCCTGGTGTGCGGCCGGTGTGGTCGCGATCGCGCTATCGCCCAAACATGCGGTCTTGGCCCTGTTCGTCGGTGGGATGTTCATCCATCCTGTCGGCATCCTGATCGCGAAAGCGCTCGGGCGTCCCGGGTCGCATACCCGCGGAAATCCGCTCGGTACCTTGGCGCTCGAAAGCACCGTGCTGATGTTGCTGTGCTTGCCCTTGGCGTATGCGATATCGATCGATCGTATCGCCTGGTTTTTTCCGGCGATGCTGTTGGTCATCGGAGGGCGATATTTGATCTTCCATACGATCTACGGCGCCCGCATCTACCTCGCGCTCGGCGCATGTCTGGCGGCGGCCGCATTCGCGCTGGTCACGGCGCGCGCGACGCCCGTTGTCGGCGCGTTCGCCGGTGGAGCGATCGAATCGATATTCGCCGCCGCGATCTTCTTGTCTTGGCGTCGAGACGTCCAGGCACCGATCGAACGAGTCATTTGAATCAGGAGACGGTGATGGCCTACGAAGCGAAAACCAAACCTACCGATGTCGATGTCGCGGCTTATCTCGACAAAATCGACGACCCGCGCAGGCGCGAGGACTGCGATGCCTTGGTCGCGCTGATGTCCCGCGTCAGCGGTTGCCCGGCGACGATGTGGGGGCCGACGATGGTCGGCTTCGACCGCTATCACTACGTCTACGATAGCGGCCATGAAGGCGATATCTTCGTCATCGGCTTCTCGTCGCGCAAGAGCGAGATCAGCCTCTATCTGTCTTCCGGTTTCGAGCATCAGGCGAAGTCGTTGGCGAAACTGGGCAAGCACAAACTCGGCAAAGCCTGTCTTTACGTGAAGCGCCTGTCGGATATCGATCTGGACGTGCTCGAAACGATGCTGAAAGCCTCGATCGCCGAGACGAAGCGGCGTTATCCGGGCGGTTGAAGATTGCGGCGTGCGGGTGCGATCGGGCGTCGCGCTGTGCCGTTTCGAGGGTTCAACCCGCCTGCGCCAACGGCAGCGCACTCCAATCTTCGTGCAGGCCGCATTCGCGTTTGAGGCCGAAAAAGCGCGTGTCTTCTTCGCGCATGCCGTCTTCGAAGCGGTGCGTGGTGTGGACATCGCCGATCGACAGATAGCCTTCGTGCCACAGCGGGTGATACGGCAAGTCGTGGGTGCGCAAGTAGTTCCACACGTCGCGGTCGCTCCAATCGGCGAGCGGGTGCAGTTTCCAGCGGCCGTCGCGCAATTCGAGGATATCGATTTCCGCGCGGCTGTCCGATTGGCTGCGGCGCAGGCCGGCGAGCCACGTGCGTACCCTGAGTTCGCGCAAGGCGCGCTGCATCGGTTCGACTTTGCGCAAATGGTTGTATTGCTTCAGACCGTCGAGCCCGTTTTCCCAGAGTTTGCCGTGACGCGCTTCCATCCACGCGATACCGACCTGCGGCCGATACACTTTGAGATTCAACGACAAGCGTTCGGTCATCTCGTCCACGAAGCGATAGGTCTCGGGGAAGAGGTAGCCGGTGTCGATCAGAATGACCGGAAGATCCGGTTTCGCCTGCGTCGCCAGATGCAGCGACACCGCGGCTTGCGCGCCGAAGCTCGACGATAAGGCGTGTTCGCCGGCCAAGTGGCGCAGCGCCCATTCGATGCGTTCCTGCGCGGACAGGCCTTCGAGCCAGCGGTTCAACGTTTGCAGCGCCTGCGGCGATTCCGCGGCGGCGATCGGGTCGGGGAGACTCATGACAACGACTCCATGGGAATGACGCGCGCCGCGTCCGTGGCGGTGCGCACGAGGCCGCGCGCGACGAGAAAATCGCCGAAACGTTCGTCGGGCAAACGTTCGTCAGCGTAGCGGGCGAGCAGGGGATCGAGCGCCGCGAGAATCGCGGCTTCGTCGATGTTTTCGCGATACAGCGTATTCAAACGGCGGCCGAGATGATCGCCGCCGAGCATCAGGTTGTAGCGCCCGGGCGCCTTGCCGACGAGCGCCACTTCGGCCAGATACGGCCGCGAGCAGCCGTTCGGGCAACCGCTGATGCGCAAATGGATATCGGCGCCTTGCAGCCCGTGTTTCGTCAACGCCGCATCGAAGCGATCGACGAACGCGGGCAGATAACGCTCCGCCTCTGCCATCGCCAAGGCGCAGGTCGGCAAGGCCACGCAGGCCAAGGCGTTGCGCTTCAGTGCGCTGGCGTGTGCGTGCGTATCGAGACCGTATTCGACGATCAAGCGGTCGATGGTGTCGCGTTGCGCGGACGACGCGTTGGCGATGACGAGATTTTGATTCGCCGTGAGTCTGAATTCCGCGCCGTCATCGGCGTCGTTCAGAGCGGCTGCGACCGCACGCAAGCCGCTGAGATGCCTGAGGCCATCGCGGTCCCAAATGCGGCCGGCGAGAATGCGCAACGTTAAATGCCAGCGACCGTCGTGACCTTCGCGCCAACCGAAACGATCGCCGTTGCTCGCGAATGCGAACCCGCGCGGGGCGCCGAAACGTACGCCGCTGCGGCGTTCCACTTCGGCTTTGAACGCGTCGAGGCCGCGATCGTCGATGGTGTATTTCAGCCGCGCGCGTTTGCGCACCGCGCGATTGCCCCAGTCGCGCTGCGTCGTGATGACCGCCTCGGCGATCGCGACGACATGTTCGGGGGCGATAAAGCCGACCACATCGCCGATGCGCGGGTAGGTTTCCGGATCGCCGTGGGTCGCGCCCATGCCGCCGCCGATGGTCACGTCGTAGCCGGCCAGCGCGCCGTCGGCGCCCGCGATCGCGACGAAACCCAGATCCTGCGCGAACACGTCGATATCGTTATCCGGCGGGATCGCGAAACCGATCTTGAACTTGCGCGGCAGGTAGGCGTCGCCGTAGATCGGCTCGTCCTCCGCGCCGCTGTCGACGACTTTTTCCTCGTCCAGCCAAATTTCGTAATAGGCCCGGGTATTCGGCAGCAAATGCCGCGACAGCGCGGCGGCCTGCGCATGCACCGCGCCGTGCAGATGCGATAGCTGCGGGTTGGCCGAAACCGCGATATTGCGGTTCACATCGCCGCAGGCGGCGAGGGTGTCGATCAGCGCGGCGTTGATCGCCTGCATCGTCGCTTTCAGCTCGCGCTTGATCACGCCGTGGAACTGGAAGGCCTGCCGCGTGGTGATGCGCAGGCCGCGTTCGGCGTAATCGGTGGCGATGGCATCGAGTTTCAGCCATTGCGCGGGCGAGACCACGCCGCCGGGCGTGCGCGTGCGGATCATGAACGCGTACGCCGGTTCGAGTTTCTGCCGGCGACGTTCTTCGCGGATGTCTCGGTCGTCCTGCTGATAGCTGCCGTGATACTTGATCAGCGTTTGATCGGCTTCGGCCAAGGCGCCGGTCACGCGGTCGGCGAGCGACGCTTCCAGCGTGCCGCGCAATCGGCCGCTGCCGCGTTTGATGTCTTCGACGGAATGCGCGCTCATAGGTGTCTCAGTAAATATCCCGCGCGTAGCGGCCCTGCGCGGCGAGCGTCGCGATGTAATCGCCGGCCGCGTCCGCATCCAGGCCGCCGTGTTCGGCCACGATCTCGATCAAAGCCGCATGCACGTCTTTCGCCATGCGCGTCGCGTCGCCGCAGACGTACAGATGCGCGCCGTTCTGCAGCCAGTCGTAGACCTCGCGGCCTTGTTCGTGCAGCGCATGCTGCACATAGACTTTCTGCGCTTGATCTCGCGAGAACGCGAGGCTCAAACGATGCAGCGCACCGCGCCGCAACGCATCTTGCCATTCGGTTTGATACAGAAAATCGCTGCGCGCATGCGGATTGCCGAACACCAACCAGTTGCGGCCGCTGGCGCCGACGGCTTCGCGTTCCTGCACGAAGCCGCGGAATGGTGCGACGCCGGTGCCAGGGCCGATCATCAGGATGTCGCGCGACGGATCGGCGGGCAGTCGAAAGCGTTCGTTGCGCTCCAGGAACACAGGCAGGCTCGCGCCTTCTTCTGCGCGTGCCAGGAAATGCGAGGCCGCGCCCCAGCGGGCTTCGCCGCCGTGGGCGTATTCGACATGCGCCACCGTGAGATGCGCCTCATCGCCCACGGCTTTGCGGCTGGAGGCGATCGAGTACAGCCGCGGCTGCAGCGGACGCAGCGCGTCGATCAACGCGTTCGGTTCCCAGCGCGCTGGGTGCGCGCGCAGCAGGTCAAGCACTTGCCACTCCGCGAACAGCCGCGCGAGCGCATCTCGGCCCTCGGCCGACAGCGCATGCTGCAGGGCGTCGCTTTGCGCGCGCGCTGCATGCGCCGCGAGGAACGGACGGCTGAGTCGGGTGATCTCGCGTTCGTGGGCCAGCCAGTCCCGCAGCGGTCGCTCGCGTTCGCCGACCGCGACGACGGTGTCGCCATCGAAGTCCAAGGCGTCGAGGATCGCTTGCACCAAGACCGGCGGGTTCTGCGGCCACACGCCCAGCGCGTCGCCGGGTTCGTAGTCCAAGCCGCCGCCGTCGAGAGCGGTGCTGTCGAGGCCGATCTCGAGATGACGAATATCTTTCCCGGAATCGCGGCCGACGATGCGCTGATTCGTCAGCACTTCGGCCGCGAACGGGCGATCGCGCGACCAGCGTTCGGGCGTAGGCGCGGCCGGCCGCAGCGGCGTGACCGTCGCGGACGGCGCCGCCGGGCGCGGCGTCAAGGCGTCGGCCGAACGGCGCTGCACGCTGTCCAGCCAAGGCGCGGCGATCGTATCGATGTCCAGATCGGCATCGGCGCGATCGAGCCAGCGCTCGCCGCCCAATTCGGCCAAGCGCTCGTCGAGCCGGCGGCCGATCGCGCAGA
>JADZBF010000488.1 GCA_020852215.1 Lysobacter sp.
AGTCCGAAGCATCCGACGACGCCCCGCCTTGCGCGGGGCGTTCGCGTTTCGGCGATACTTTCATCGTCGTCGTCTCGTATGCGAGCGCATCATGTCGAGGCTAACTCCGGAAACCGTTGCGCTACGGACGCTACGCGGCGATCCATTGCCGCCGCGATGCAGGATCACGCGCGAGCAAGCGCTCGATTTCCTCAAGACGTCCAGCGGGTGCGATTTCGGGGACGACGCGGACAAATGGGCCGCGTGGCTGCGAGTGCGACCCGCATCTTCCGATGATCGTGACGCTGCGGATCGCTGTGGTGTCGTCAAAGCGTTCACACCCGGCGGCGAATGTCGTGTCGAGCTCGACGACGGCGGAAATGTCCTGGCCATCGTGCCGCGTACCGTGTTGCGGCGCATGGGGTTCGCGACGCCCGGTATGCGAGTCGTCGTCCGTTTGCGTCCGTTGGGATGCGCTCAGATCGTCGGCGCCGTTCCGCGAGAGAAGACGTAGCATCCCGATCGCGGCACATTGACGCCGCGAATCCCCGCGCGCAGAATGCGCGCCTTCTTCCACCCACCCGGCCATCGTCATGACGCGGAACCCGCTTCTGATATTGAAGAATGCCCTGCTGAACCGCCAGCGCGCGAGCGCGGGCCGGGTGCGTCTGCCTTTCGCCATCGACGGTGCCGGATCGAATTGATCCCACGCCCGCGACGCGCGAACCGCAAGGCACCCGCAAGGGTGCTTTTTTATTGCCTGCGATACCCCGCAGACCGAATCCGCAACACGAAAACCGCATCGTCCACACCGCAACGAACATCGCAACGAACATCGCGACAAACCCGAGGAGAACGTGCCATGAGCATCGCCGCCGAAACCGAACCGTAGCCGCCCGTCCCGTCGCCAACCGGGGCGTGCGGCCCCGCATGTTGGCGATATAGTCCTTACCCATATGAACATCCGCACGAACCTTTCCCGCTGGCGCAATCTCGGCATCGTCGCCCACATCGACGCCGGCAAAACCACGCTCACCGAACGTTTGCTGTACGCCTCCGGCGCGATTCATCGCGTCGGCGAAGTGCACGACGGCGCGGCCACCACCGACTTCTCCGAGATCGAACGCCGTCGCGGCATCACCATCGGCGCCGCGGCCGTGCGCATCGATTGGACGCCCGAGAACGACGCGTCGCATCGGCTCACGCTCATCGACACGCCCGGCCACATCGATTTCGCGATCGAAGTCGAACGCGCGCTGCGCGTGCTCGACGGCGCCGTCGCGGTGTTTTCCGCGGTCGACGGCGTGCAACCGCAATCCGAAACCGTGTGGCGGCAAGCGCAACGGCACGGCGTGCCGCGCATCGCCTTCGTCAACAAGATGGATCGCCCCGGCGCCGACTTCGCGCGCGTCGTCGCGCAACTGCGCGAGAAACTCGACGCGAATCCATGGCCGCTCGGTCTGCCGTTGGGCGCCGAAGCCGAATTCGACGGTTGGGTCGATCTGGTCGATCGTCGCGTGCTGCAGTGGCGCGACGACGGCGAGCGCATCGCGCGTCCATGGTCCGACGACGAAGCTGTGGCATATGCCGCTGCACGCGCGCGTTTGATCGAAGCCGTGGCCGCGCACGACGACGCGCTGGCCGAACGTTGGCTCGACGAGCGGCCCATCGATGATGCGACGCTGCGCGAAGCGATTCGTCGCGGCACGCTCGCGGGCGTCGGCGTGCCGGTGCTCGCGGGTTCGGCGATCCGCAACATGGGCGTCGACGCGTTGCTCGATGCGATCGTGCATTACCTGCCGTCGCCGCTGGATCGTCCCGCCGTGTCGGCGGAACGCGACGGCGTCGAAACGCGTTTGCCGGTCGATCCCGACGGCACGCTCGCGGCGTTGGTGTTCAAGATCGCGCATCAAGCGCACGGCGCCGTGACCTACGTCCGCATGTACAGCGGCACACTGCGCGTGGGCGATACGGTGTGGTGCTCGCGGCAACAACGCGCGCGCCGCGTCGGTCGTATCGCGGTGGTGCAAGCCGATCGCACGCACGACGTACGCGAAGCCGTGGCCGGCGAGATCGTCGCCATCCTCGGTTGGAAAGACGCGGTCAGCGGCGAAACGCTCAGCGCCGACGATGCGCGGCTCGCGCTCGACAGCATTCGCGCGCAACCGGCGGTGCTGTCGTGGCGGCTCGCGGCGCAAAACGCGAACGATCTGATGCGTCTGGCGCAAGGCTTGGCGGCGTTGGCGCAGGAGGATCCGTCGTTCCGCGTCGAGTCCGATCCCGACACCGGCGAAACGCTGGTGTGGGGCATGGGCGAGTTGCACCTGGAGGTGATGGTCGAGCGTTTGCGCAACGACTGGAACGTCGATGTGCGTACCGGCGCGCCGCGCGTGGCGTATCAGGAAACGCCGCGCACTGCGGCGCACGGTATCGAAGGCAGTGTGGTGAAGCGCAGCGGCGGCCCCGGGCAGTTCGCGCGCGTGACGCTCGATGTCGCCCCTCGCGACGACGGGCTCGTCACGTTCGAGGACCGCACGGTCGGCGGCGCGGTGCCGAAAGCGTTCGTCGCGGCGACCGAGAAGGGCGTGCGCGCGGCGTTGACGGAAGGCCCGCGCGGCCATCCCGTCGTCGGTATCGCGGTGACGTTGATCGGCGGCGAAACGCATGCCGTCGATTCCTCCGATCTCGCGTTCCAACGCGCCGGCGCCGAAGCGACGAACGCCGCGCTCGCGCGCAGCGGCACGACGCTGTTGGAACCGGTGATGACGCTCGTCGTCGACACGCCCGCCGCGCATGTGGGCGACGTGATCGGCGACGTGCAACGACGCAACGGCCGCGTGGCGATGATCGAAGACAAAGGCGCCCGCGCCGATGTCCACGCCTACGCCCCGCTGTCCGCACTCGCCGGCTACGCCACCGCGCTGCGCTCGCTCACGCAAGGACGCGCGCAAGCCAGCATGGTCTTCCACGGCTACGAGGAAGCCAAAGCGCAGTGATGCGCTTACGAAACAACGTAGCGGAAAAGCGCCGGGCGACCGGCGCTTTTTCTTTGGCGCGCAGGACGATACCGGGCATCGACCTGTCGAATCAGACAGGGTGAGGCGTGATGTCTTGCATAAGGAAATCGAAAG
>JADZBF010000489.1 GCA_020852215.1 Lysobacter sp.
ACCGTCAGCACCAAGCACGGCCCGGTCAAGACCGACCACGTGCTGTTCATCGCCAGCGGCGCCTTCCACGTCGCCAAGCCGTCCGACCTGATCCCCGAACTGCAAGGCCGTTTCCCGATCCGCGTCGAGCTAAACGCACTCTCGATCGACGATTTCGAACGCATCCTCGCCGAACCGCAGGCGGCACTGACCAAACAATACGCCGCCCTGCTCGGCACCGAAGGCCTCAGCCTCGAATTCAAGCCGGAAGCGGTGCGCCGCCTCGCCGAAATGGCCTTCGCCCTGAACGAACGCCAGGAAAACATCGGCGCCCGCCGCCTCTCGACCGTACTCGAACGCCTGCTCGACAAGCTCAGCTTCGAAGCCGCGCGGACCGAGACCCGATCCGTGGTGATCGACGCCGCCTACGTCGATGCCGAACTCGGCGAACTCGCCGCGAATCCGGACTTGAGTCGGTACATCCTCTGAGCATGGCGATCAGTCGCGGCGGCGGCGCTCAGCGCCGCCACGACCCTCCGGATTGCCCGCTGCCGCACAACGTAGTAACGTTTCTACAAATAACGCAACGACGAGGTTGTGCATGGCCATCACCACTCTGACCAGCCGCGAGTTCAACCAGGCGGCCAGCGAAGCGAAGCGGGCTGCCAACGATGGGCCGGTGTTCATCACCGACCGCGGCCGTCCGGCCCATGTCCTCATGAGCATCGAGCATTATCAGCGCCTGACCGCAAGCGGCAGGAAGATCGCCGATCTGCTCGCTATGCCGGGCATCGCAGACATTGATTTCGAGACTCCGCGTTCGCGAGAACTCGCACGTGCCGCAGACATCTCCTGATGTTCGTTCTCGACACCAACGTCATTTCCGAATTGCGAAAGATCCGTCTCGGCCGATCCGACCAAAACGTCGCGAAGTGGGCCGATAGCGTGGACTCGGCCGATCTGTACTTGTCGACCATCATCGTGCACGAACTGGAGTTCGGCGTGCTGCTGGCTGAGCGCCGTGACCCGGCGCAGGGCGCAATCTTGCGGACATGGCTGGAAAGCCACGTCCTGACCGCTTTCGCCGGTCGCATCCTGCCGGTAGATACCGCCATCGCGCAGCGCAGCGCTGCGCTTCATGTGCCCGACCCACGACCCTTCAGAGACAGTCTGATCGCGGCCACTGCACTGGTTCATGGGATGACGATCGTCACGCGGAACGTGCGCGACTTCCAATCATCCGGCGCGCCAATTCTCAACCCTTGGGATCCCCAGTGACACGGCCACGCTCCGCTCAGGGACCGATCAGGCTCTCCGCGGGGATGCCCAGGTTGCGATGCAGGTTGCGGATCATGTCGAGGGTGAGGCCGCGCTTGCGGTTCAGCACTTCATACACCCGGTTAGGCTGGCCGATGGACGGAACGAGATCCTTCACGGTCAGGCCGCCCTGCTCCATGCGGAATCGGATCGCTTCGACCGGATCCGGCGCTGCGATCGCGAAGTGCTTGGCTTCGTAGGCCTCGACGAGCAGAGTGAGGATCTCGAAGCGATCACCTTCCTCGGTGCCGGGCGCGGGCTCGTCGTTGAAGAACGCGGACAACTGCTTCAACGCGGCCTTGTAGTCGCGTTGGGTGCGAATGGGATGGATGTTCATGCGTCCTCCACGGTCGCTGCGTCGATTCGGTCGTATGCGGCATGCGTGCCGACGAACTTGATGTAGACCGCCTAGAACCGGTAAGCCACCGCCACGCAGCTATCCGCATCAGGCGTCGAGTTGAGATAAGGCATCCGAGCCAGGTCGGTCACGCACGTCTAGCCGACAGCGCCCAACGACTTCAACTTGACCGGCTTGCGCTTCGGGAACGTCACGACCAGGTCCAGTTCGCCACCCATGGCGTGGATGTAGCTCTGCAGCGTCGACAGCAGCATGTCGCTGCGTTGCTCGTAGCGCGAGACCGTGTCCTGGCCCACCTTCAACGCCTTCGCGAGATCGACCTGCGTGCGACTCAACGCCTTGCGCAGGTCGCGCAGTGACATCTCCTCGGCGATGAGTTCGGCCGCGCGCGCTCTCACCTTCTTGCGGCGCGACGCCGGCAGCTGCTGCAGTTTGTCGGCCAGGGTACGGGTCATGGTTATTTCCTTCTCGAGCCAATGCGCTTCAGGTGGGAGTCGAATCGTTCATCGGCCTTTTCGATCAACCGGGCGTAGAAGCGCTTCTCGCTGCCGCCGGACTTGTCACCAGCGACCAGCAACATGGCGCGCCGGCGAGGGTCGAACGCGAAGGCCACACGCCATACGCCGCCATCGGCGTCGAACCGCATCTCTTTCATGTTGGCGTGCCGCGACCCGTTCAGAGTATCCACGCGCGGGCGGCCTGCCCCCGGGCCAAAGTGTTCGATGACCGCCGCCTGGGCCAGCAATTCGTCCTGCACGGACGCCGGCAGCACATCGAACTCCAGCTCGAACGCTTCGACGAACTCGACGACCCATGCCATGGCGCGAATATGTCACTGCCACCATATGCCGTCAAGAACATGTCGCGCCATGGTGGCCGCTCACCGCCGCGACACTCGA
>JADZBF010000490.1 GCA_020852215.1 Lysobacter sp.
CGTGAAATCCCAGCTCCGCGCTCTGATCGAACAGAGCATCGATACCCTGCGCCGCAACGGCGACTTGCCGGCCGATCTGGCCACGCCCGACTTCGTGGTCGAGCGCCCGAAGGATCGCAGCCATGGCGATTTCGCCAGTAACGTCGCGATGCTACTGGCAAGGCCCGCCAAATCCAATCCGCGCGCGGTCGCGCAAGCGGTGATCGACGCGCTGCCGGCGAACGAGGACATCGCCTCGATCGAGATCGCCGGGCCGGGGTTCTTGAACGTGCGTCTCGCCGCGAGCGCATGGCAGCGCCAGTTGCGCCGCGTGCATGCCGAAGGCCCCGCCTACGGCCGCAACACCTCCGGCGCCGGGCGCACGGCTGGTGTGGAATACGTCTCGGCCAATCCCACCGGCCCGCTGCACGTCGGCCACGGCCGCGCCGCCGCCATCGGCGATTGCGTCGCACGCGTGCTCGACGCCAACGGTTGGAACGTGAAGCGCGAGTTCTACTACAACGACGCCGGCGTGCAGATCGAAAATCTCGCGCGCTCCACGCAAGCCCGCGCCAAAGGCATCAAACCGGGCGACGACGCGTGGTCGGACGATTGGTACCGCGGCGACTACATCGCCGATGTCGCGCAGGCCTACCTCGACGGCGCCTCGGTCGAAGTGGACGGCGCGGTCGTCGTCGGCGCGCGCAATGCCGACGACTATGACGCGATTCGCCGCTTCGCCGTGGCCTATCTGCGCCGCGAACAGAATCTCGATCTCGCCGCGTTCCGCGTATCGTTCGACGTCTACTACCTCGAATCCTCGCTGTACGCCGACGGCAAGGTGGAGGAAGCGGTGCGCGAGTTGATCGCGCACGGCCACACCTACGAACACGAAGGCGCGCTGTGGCTGAAGTCGACCGATTTCGGCGACGACAAAGACCGGGTGATGCGCAAGTCCGACGGCACGTACACCTATTTCGTGCCGGATGTGGCGTATCACCTGACGAAATGGCAGCGCGGCTACGAACGCGCGATCACCGAACTCGGCGCCGATCATCACGGCTCGCTGGCGCGCGTGAAGGCGGGCCTGCAGGCGCTGGATTGCGGCATTCCGAAAGGCTGGCCGGAATACGTGTTGCACCAGATGGTCACGGTGATGCGCGGCGGGCAAGAAGTGAAGCTGGGCAAACGCGCGGGCGGATATTTGACGCTGCGCGATCTGATCGACGAAACCGGCGCCGACGCCGTGCGGTGGTTCCTGATCGCGCGCAAACCCGATTCGCAGCTCGTATTCGAGATCGATCTGGCGCGCTCGCAGTCGCTCGACAATCCCGTGTACTACGTGCAGCTCTCGCATGCGCGCATCTGCGGCCTTAAGAGACAACTTGATGAACGAGGCCTATGCTTTGACTTAGAAACCGGCTTATCACAAACACCTGATTGTCAGAACCATACCACCCACAATTTACTTACTGAACTTGCGCGTTATCCGGAAACCGTTTTTTCATCTGGCGATGAACTTGAGCCTCATCAAATTACCGGCTATTTATTCGACTTAGCACAAGCATTTCAGTCCTACTACAATGAACACCAGTTCCTTGTGGAAGACACCGTTGCCCGCAATTCACGTCTCACATTGGCGTTCGCAACACGCCAAGTATTAGCCAACGGTCTTCACCTGCTCGGCTTGAATGCGCCGGAGAAAATGTAATGGCCGCGAAGCGCAACAAATCGCAAGCCAAGCGCAACGGCGGCGGCAACGGTGCGATGCCCGGCTGGGCGTGGCTGATCCTGGGCTTGGCGCTGGGCATCGGCGTGTTCCTGATCGCGCCGAAGTTCATCGGCGGCGACCAAGGCTTCTTCCGGGCGAAACCCAACGCCGACGCGCAGCCGCCGGCCCTGGACGCCACCGATCGCGACGGCGAGCCGATCGTGAGCGACGACGATGCGGCGAATCCGCCGAAAACGGCCGCAGACACGCCGGCCGACGAGCCGGATTACGCGTTCTACAACCTGCTCTCCGGCGAAGAAACGCCGGTCAGCGACGCCGAATTGGCCGCCAACGCGCGCGCGGAAGAAGAGCGCGCCGCCAAGGCGCGGGAAGCGGCGGAAAAAGCGGCCGCGGAGGCCGCGAAGAACGACGACGCCAAGCGCGACGATGCCGCGACGACCGCCTCCGACACGCCGAAACCGATCGATTCGCCGCCTGTCGTCGACACGCGCGACGACGCCCGCGACGCTGCCGACGCCAGAACGGACGTCGCGCCCGCCGCCAGCGACGCGCGCTATCTGCTGCAAGCCGGCGCCTTCGCCGCGTCCGGCGACGCCGAAGCCTTGAAAGCGAAAATCGCGTTCCTGGGCCTGAGCGCGCGAGTGGAATCGGCGGCGATCAAAGGCAACACCGTGTATCGCGTGCGCATGGGGCCTTACGGCAGCGCGACCGAACTGGCCGAAGCCAAACGCAAACTCTCCGGCGGCGGATTGCCGGCGATGGCGATCAAAGTGAAGTAGTACGAACCGAAATTCGACCGGAGCCCGCATGAACCCGACGCCACGTCTCTCTGCCGCATCGCTATGCTCGATCTCTTCGCTGATGGCGCCCGTGTTGTCGCTGGCGTTGGGTTTGTCGTTCGCCGTCGTTCCGATACGCGCAAGCGCCGACGACGACGCTCCGAAGGATATCCCGACCGAGCTGCAAGCCGCGACGACCCGCGCGGAGTTTCTGGGCCGGCAAATGTATTTGCACGATCGCGCCGCGTGGCTGGCGACCGACGCGATGTTGGCCGACGAGCGCATGAAACCCCTGCAATCGCGCCTCGGCGGTTGGGTCACGGAGCCCACGGCGCATGGCGTCCGCACGATTTTCGTCAGCCGCGACGAAACGCCGGTGCGTCTTTTCGAAATCGAAGTCGACGAAGGCGAGCGGCTGTCCGAAGCGACGCTGGAATCGCCGGAACCGCTGACCGCCGAACATCGCGCTCAGTTGCGCGCGCGCGAAACCATCCGCACACGCGATTTCATGCAATGCGCGAAGCAATACAACGCGGTATCGATGCCTTCAGCCGAGGGCCTGCGGGTGTACGCGATGCCCGCGTTCGAACGGCAAGGCCTCTATCCGCTGGGCGGCTATCACTTGTTCCGCTTCGAGGCCGACGGCGTCACCATCGCCGATTCGCGCAAGTTCACCAACAGCTGCATCACGCACAACGAAACGGCGAGCGCATCGGCGGACGGCGCCAAAATGGTCGGCGGCATGTACACGCATTTGCTCGACCCGCAGCCCACCGAAGTGCATGTCTTCGTCAGCCTCTACGCCAAACTGCCGCTGACGATCGTCACATCCCCGAACAAGTCGATGTGGCGCGTGCACAAGGGCAAGATCGAGTATCTGTACGCCTTGCCCTGAACCGAAATCGGCGCGCGCGATGCGGCGCGCGCCTCGCGCAACCACGAAAATACGCGAAAAACCCAAAAAAAGCGCAAGGAACCACACGCGCGAATCGCGATCACTGAGACGCTGAACCGGCATGCTTGCGCTTCCCCAAACGCACGCAAGGACGCCTGCCATGCCGCCGATCGAAGCCGCATTGATCAAGCCGGTCGTGGACGCATTGCTCGGCTTGTTCAAGCAAAGCGAACACCTTCAACTCAAGCGCAATGCCGAGAAAGCGCTTCGCGAGGCAATCCGCGAATTGCTGTTGGCCAACCCCGACGAGAACAAAGCCGAGGCGCGGATCGCGATCGCCAAAGCGGCGGGCATTCTGTCGGAAGACATCCTGCTGGCCGAGGACATGCTGGAAAAGCATCGCGCCAACAAAGCGCGAACCCGCGGCAAGACCGGCAGTGGGCGCAAGCGCAAGACCCCCGCCGGCAAATGCGCCGGGAAGCGCAAAACGCCCGGCGATCGCGACGCGGATGCGACCGAAAGCGAAGCCTGCGGCGATGCCGAACCCGAATGCGGCGACGCGAATCGCGGACGCCCGACCGATACCGACTGACGCGCCGCATCGGCGTCGTTCGGCGTCGCGCTCGGCGACACATTCGGTATTGCGTTCGATCTCGCGACTCCATCGCATGGGTTCGCGAGCGCTTCCGCGAACGCCGCACGCGCTCCTTAGCACTCCTGCGCGTTCGCGCACGACTCGCATACAATCGCCGCATGAATCGCGACGACAGGCCACCCAACGGCATGC
>JADZBF010000491.1 GCA_020852215.1 Lysobacter sp.
CCTTCGGCCTCGGCGATACGCATCGCCGTCGGTCCGATCGCTTTCAAACCTTCGCGATCCAGGCGCTGCACGCTGATCGCGAGTTGAAAGCTGCCGACCGACACGCCGCTCCATGCGCGGGCCGCGCCGCCGGTGGGCAAGACGTGATTCGGGCCGCTGCAATAATCGCCGACGCCCTCGTTGGCGTAATCGCCGAGGAACACCGAGCCCGCGGCTTCGACCGACGGCAACCAAGCGTCCGCGTCGCGCAAGGCCAGAATCAAATGTTCGGGCGCGTAGCGATTGGAGATCGCGAGCGCTTCCTCTATCGAAGCGGTTTCGATCAATCGCGATCGAGACAATGCGGCGCGCGCGATCTCGGCCCGCGGCAGCCGCGTCAGTTGCTCGTCGAGGCATGCGCGCACCGCGTCCAACAGCGATGGCGCGTCGCTGAGCAGCAGCACTTGCGAGTCCGGGCCGTGTTCGGCCTGCGATAGCAAATCCGCGGCGACATAGGCTGGATTCGCACCGGCATCCGCGACGATCAATACTTCGGACGGGCCGGCCGGCATATCGATCGCCGGGCCACCTTCGACCATCGAGACGCGACGTTTGGCTTCGGTTACCCAAGCGTTACCGGGGCCGAACAGTTTGTCGCAGGCGGGAATGCGCTCGGTGCCGTAGGCCATCGCCGCGATCGCCTGCGCGCCGCCGGTTTTGAACACGCGCAGACGCGGGGCCGTATCACCAAAAGCCGCATCGCCGACGGCGACACGCGCCGCGAACAACACCGCCGGATCGGCGCTGCCGTCCGTGCGCGGCGGTGTGCACACGACGATCTCGCCGCAGTTCGCCAAGCGAGCGGGCACGCCCAACATCAGCATGGTCGAAGGCAACGGCGCGCTGCCCGCCGGAATGTACAAGCCGACGCGCGCGATGGCGCGCACGATGCGGCGACACTCCACGCCGGGCGCGGTGCGGACCGCGTACTCGCGCAGACCGCTGTCTCGGTGAAAGGCGTCGATGCGCGCGGCCGATTCGCGGATCGCGGTCTTCAGCGTCGGGTCGAGCATCGCTTCGGCGGCGTCGAATTCCGATTCGGAAACTTCCATCGTTTCGATCGTCATTTCGGCGCGATCGAAGCGCTTGGCGTAATCGAGCAAGGCGGCGTCGCCGCCTACGCGCACCGTGTCGACGATCGCGGCGACACGCTCGCGCACGTCGGCCGCCGTTTCCTGCGTGGGGCGACGCAAGGTTTCGGTTCGCGTAGCTGCGTCGAGTGCAGGCCAGCGCAACGTCGCTGGGATCGATGACGACATCGCGTTCATGCCAGCATTCGCTCCACCGGCACCACCATCAAACCGCGCGCGCCTGCGCGCTTCAGGTCTTCGAGGCGCTGCCACGTCATCGCGCCGTGGCACAGCGCCTGCATCGCGACATCCTGGCCGCCGTCGAGCGCGGTGAGCGTCGGCGGCTCGGCATCCGGCAGCAATAGCATCAATTGCGGCACCGCGGCGCGCGGGGCTTGCAGCATCAACAACTTGCTGTCGCGTATTTTCATCACGCCGTCGAGCCGGCGAATCAGCAGATCGGCGATGGTTCCGCGCACGTCGCCGAAGGGTTCGGACGGGCCGGCCAGCACCGCTTCGCTGTCGAGCACCACTTCCACCGGCTTCAGGCGATTCGCGGCGAGCGTGCCGCCGCTGGACACCAGATCGCAGACCAGATCGGATTGTCCGAGGCGCGGCGCCAATTCGACCGAGCCGGACATCATCACCACGCCCGCCTCGATGCCGCGCTCGCGCAACCACCGCGTCAGCAACGCCGGATAGCTGGTCGCGATGCGTTTGCCCGGCAGTTGCTCGCTCGGCCGCCACTCCCAATCGTCGGGAATGCCGAACATCAAGCGACAACGCCCGAATCCCAATGCGCGCCACTCGTTGAACGGCGCCGCATCGCCGCGCATTTCGCGCTCGTAAGTTTGTTCGAGCAGCACGTTGCGCCCGACCATGCCCAGATCGCAGACGCCATCGGCGATCAAACCGGGAATATCGTCGTCGCGCACCAGCAGCAGATCCACCGGCAGCGATTCGCCGTAGTAAAATAATTTGTCGCGGCTTTCCTGCCAACTCAGGCCCGCAGCGGCCAAGAGGGCCAGCGCCGGCTCGCTGAGGCGCCCTGATTTCTGTATCGCGATGCGCAAACGATCGCGCGTGTTCGTTTTGATACTCGTACTTTGGGAACGCTGCATGTCGGGCGCCTTCACTGTGCGCCGCCGCGGCGCTGTCGTCGTTTGATGGCCAGGCCGTAACCGCCGGCGCCGCGCTCGAGCGTGCGCGCGACGCGGCCGATCG
This sequence comes from Lysobacter sp., assembly GCA_020852215.1. Classification (GTDB taxonomy): domain Bacteria; phylum Pseudomonadota; class Gammaproteobacteria; order Xanthomonadales; family Xanthomonadaceae; genus Lysobacter_I. The sequence continues at coordinate 2,334 of JADZBF010000491.1, forward strand.
TGGTCACGCTCACGCGGGTGCGGTCGTGGATTTCGCGATAGGGCACGCCGTCCAACAGCAAGGGAACGACGCGCCAACGGTCGATCATCGCCTCCAATTCGGCCGGCGTGCACAGGTCTTCGAGAAACGCGCGGACATCGTCGGGCCGCGTCAGACCGGCCAGGGCCTGCGCGAGCGCGTTCAAGCCCGCTTCGGCGTCGCGGTCGGTCAAAGGTTGGGGGCGCTGCTTCACGGCGGTCGGGCTCGGGATATCGGACGGTGATTCGTGCGATGGAGGGTTAGAAAGGCGTCTGCGCTGAGTGTTCAAGCACTCGCGCGGATGCATTCAATGTATTAGCGTGCTAATACATTAAACGACCCATGCCCCACGCGTCAACCCTGCCGCCCCCAGACGATCGCGCGTGCACGCGTGCCCGCGCTTCCGCTGGGTCGACATGACCACAAGCGGTCCCGGCCCCGCGGATCGAAACCCGATGGGCGATCCGCGCAAGCGTGACGTAGTCGCATTGACGGGCGGCGCGGCCGCGTGATACCGATGCGCGGCGACGAGACGTTCGCATGGCGAGCGTCGCTGGTCGCGCCCTGTCCAACCGAAGAATGGAGTCGTTATGGAAAAGAACCACACCTTGTTCGCGTTCAAACTCGCGTCGAAAGAAGACACGGCCGTCCGCCAAGCCGAAGCCGGCAAACCGAAATGGCAACCGCGCGACGGCGTTTCCATCGCCGGCTGCACGCGCTCCGGCCGTTTTAACGTGCGCGCTTGGGGCATGCTGGGTGCGGACACCGGCCTGTCCTGCTGAACGGCGTTTCGTGCGCGCGAAGAGCCTGAGGGGAGGCTCTTCGTTTCCGGCGACCGCCGCATCCACCTTGCGCAGCGCAGCACATCCGTCTCCCGCACGTCCGCGAAACACGAACACCCTCACGAATTTCGCACGTCCACGTGACGATGTGCGATTTCGCCGACCGCCATCGGGCGCATTCGTTGACGCCTTTATGGCCGCATGTTACTGATGCCATCGCGCCGCACCCGGCGCCGAAACCTCGCCGATGCCTGGTTTCGTCCCCCGATCGAAAAAAAGGACGCTTTCATGAACAAGCCGCAGACGCTCTTCGCATTCCGCTTGGCCGCCCAGACGTCGGCCGAATCGACGAGCCAGGACACCAACGCTCAAGACAAATGGCACGCGCAAAACCGCGATGCGGTCGCGGGTTGCACCGATTATCGCTGGGAAGGCAATCTCCGCTACGGCACGCGCTTCAGCGCCGACGCGGGCATCTACTGCTGAGCATCCCTCGATCCGCGAGGCAGCGAACGCCGAGAGACGCTGGCGCCAGGCTCTCGGCGTTTCGTTTCGCCGCTCGATGAGCGGCGCCCTCGCGAGCGATTCGCTATCGTTTCGTTCGTTTTCCGCTGACGTCGCGTTATGCGATCGAATGTTCGTTGACACGCTTTTTCGCGCATGGTAGTCATGCGCTGCGGTGGCGCGTCGGATCGCGACGCGCGACACGCACAGTGCTTTCGTTCATCAATCGAAAAGGAGATGCACATGGAAAAGACGCAAAAAACATTCGCGTTCCGTCTGGCGCAACAGCACAGCGCCGCCAAGACCGAAGCCGACGAAGCGAAGTGGCAGACCCGCGACGGCGTGGCCGTGGCCGGCTGCACCGACCCCACGCATCAAGGCGATTATCGTTACGGTAGCCGCTGGGGTTCCGACACCGGCATTTGGTGCTGAGTCCGTACCGCGAATGCGAAGAGCCCCGAAAGGGGCTCTTCGTCCGTAACATCATTGTGCTCGGTTTCTGCGATGTCGCGCTGCGCATTGCTCGGATCCCTCCCACGACATTAACCTCGACGCGCCCCCGCACGTGAACCGCCGCATTCTGATCGTCACCAACACCGCCGACCTGCACGCGGATCTCGTCGCCGAACGCCTGTCGCAGCGCGGTTCGCCCGCGTTTCGATTGAATCTCGACGAATTTCCCGCACGCTACGAACTCGACCTGCGCTTGGAGCGCGGCGTCTGGGGCGGCACGTTGCGTTATTTGCCGAACGCGGACACGCTGGATATCGCGCGCATCGGCGCGGTATGGACGCGCAAGACCGCAGAGTTCGCCTTCGCCAGCGACGACCTCGGTCCGCAGGAACGCGCGTACGCCGGTAAAGAGATGGAACACATGCTGTTCGGTCTGCTGTACGGGCTCGATTGTTTTTGGATGAGCCATCCCGCTGCGCTCCGCGGCGCGATGTGGAAAGGCGAACAACTCGCGCGCGCGGCGAAGCACGGTTTCGATGTGCCGGCATCCGTCGTCACCAACCGAGTCGACAGCGCGCGCGCGTTTCACGCCTCGGCGGACGGCGACATCGTGTTCAAGGCGCTGGCGTCGCCGTTCCTCGGCGCCGACATGGTCGAACCCGAGGACCGCGTCACCGCCGGCCTGCCGACCACGCGCATCGGCAGCGAACACGAGGCGTTGCTCGATGCGGTAGCCGAACTGCCCTGTTTCTTCCAGCGGTACGTGCCGAAACGCTACGAACTGCGCGTGACGGTGATCGACGATCTGGTATTCGCCGCGAAGATCCATTCGCAGGACGACCCGCGCACGACGATCGATTTTCGCGATTTCAGCGCACCGATCCGTTACGAAGCGACGCGCGTGCCCGACGAGATCGAGCGTCGCTGCCGCGACTACGTGCGCAGTTACGGATTGACCTACGGCGCGATCGATCTGATCGTCACGCCCGACGGACGCTACGTGTTCCTGGAAAACAACCCGGCGGGCCAGTTCCTCTTCGTGGAACAATTGGTGCCCGAATTCGAGATGCTCGATGCCCTCGCCGATCGTCTGATCGTCGGCTGTCATTCCGGGGTCCGCGCCGGCGCCCATGCGACCGCCTGATGCCATGACCCCACTGCCCGACGCGCTCTCCACCCATCTTCAAGCGCTGCGCGCGCGCACCGGCAACACGACGTTGGCGTTCGCCGCGTCGAATATCGAAATCGATCTATTGCCGCCGCTGTACGAGGCCTTGCGCGCGCTCGATCGCACGCCGCGATTGGATGTGGTGGTGTATCTGCGCGGCGGCGAAGTCAACGCCGCGCGCCGATTGGCGTTGCTGCTGCACGAATTCGCCGACTCGCTGCGCTTTTTGGTGCCGCACTCCTGCGAATCCTCGGGCACGCTGATGGCGCTGGCCGCGCACGAGATCGTCGCAGGACCGCTGGCCGTGTTCACGCCGATCGATCCGCACCTCAATGCCGCCGAAGGGCAAAGCGGCCCCGGCGCGTTGTCCGCGCAAGATATCCGCCTGTTCGCGGCGATGAGCCGGGATTGGTTCGGTTACGGCGCCGAAGACGCGGCGACGAAGGCGCTGCCTCTGCTGTGCGACAACATTTTTCCGACCACGCTCACCTCGTTCTATCGCGCCGCGTTGGAGATGGAAGCGATCGGGCAAGAATTGCTCGCGCGACGCTCGCCGTCCGAAGCCGCGGAAACGCACGCGGCGGTCGTGCGCAAACTGCTGTACGACTTCCACTCGCATCAATTCGCGCTGACCGGCGAGGACATGCGCGCGCTCGGTTTGCCGGTCGTTCGCGATCCGGCACTCGAAGCCATCGCCTGGGACATCGCCTGCGATATTC
>JADZBF010000492.1 GCA_020852215.1 Lysobacter sp.
CCGAAGCGCATCGGTCCGACGCTGCGTGTCCTTGATCTGCGCTTGTTCCGCTTCGATCTCGTCGATCGGCCGCTGAAAAACGAACCTGCCGGTCATATCCTGTGGCCGCCAGGCGCGAATGCCGTCGACGCGCGGCCAATGCACCTTGCCGGTGAACGTGCCCGTCGGGATCGGCAGATCCCGGCAGCCATCGCCGCACCAAACCGTGATGCCCACGGTCTTCAGACCTTTGAACTCGCCGATGACCGAGCCGTCCTCGCCGCGGCTCAAGCGTAACGGCCGGAGTTCGCCGCGCGGCAGCGACAGCCAGCCGTCTTCGCAGTGCATGGTCGTTCCCGAGCGCAGTTCGCGAACGAATTCGGTGTCGGGGCCGAGCTTCGCCATTTCTTTGTCGTAGTCGGCCTGTCCGTAGGCCTCGATATGCTGGGCGCGCGCGGGATCGGACAACAGGTGATACCAGCGCCGATAGCGGGGCTTTTCGTACTCCCGGATCACGCCCAAGTGCTGCATCACCCGGGATTCGTCGATCAACCAACGAAATTCGAAGACGCCCGGCTGGGTGCGGCGAATGGCGACGGCGCGCATCTGCGTGATCGGCACGCGATTGCCGTCGGGTTTCTCGAACGCCTCGTCCATCGCTCCCGCATCCGAACCGATCCGTTCGGGCGTCAGCGACACCGAAAATGTCCCGTTCAAGTCCGGGCAACCGTAAGCGTCCACCGCCAATGCCGCCTTGCCGGCGCGATCGACGCCGCCGTCGCCGCAGCCCGTCAGCCCGGCGATGAGCATCGTCGCCATCGCTGCCGGCATTGCCCGTCGTAGCGCTTGTCGGAGCGGTGGTCGGAGCGCTGGTCTTGGTGGTTTCCGCATGCTTCGCATCGTTTTCCCCCTGCGGCTGCGGACCATAACAGCGAATGCACGACGAAACGGCGCCGCGACCGCGCCGATGCGGCGGGTATCGCAGGATGCGACCGCAGGCGCAATCCCACGCCACCGATAGCCGCTGACGAGCGGCCTTCGACCAATGTCGAACCGACGGCGGCCTCCGGGCGCGGCCCGCGATGGTGCGCTGCGGCGACGCCTGCGGCTATAATTCATGTCCTTTCGCCCATCTGCCGCTCCTTGTTCGGAACTCTCGGCGGATCAAGCGCTTAGCCCTCAATCCTGTGCTTTTGGCCGAGCACGTCACGACCTTCGAGTGCGACACCCGAGTGGACAGTCTCCTGAAGCAATTCGCCCAGTCTTCGCAACTCGGCGCCAACGCCGCGTATATCGAAGAACTTTACGAACAGTATCTCGTCGCGCCCGAGAGCGTCGGTCCGAAATGGAAGACGTATTTCGACGGCGTGAAGGGCAAGGATGGGGCCGGCGACGTGCCGCACTCTGCGGTGATGGCCTCGATCGCCGAAGCCGGCAAGCTGGCCGCCCGCGGCGCCCTCGCCGCGCCGGGCGCCGGCGACGAGCGCGAACGATCGGTCGGCCGCCTGATCACCGCCTACCGCGCCCGCGGCCACCTCGGCGCCGACCTCGACCCGCTGTGCATGATGGACAAGCCGGACGCGCCCGATCTGGGCCTGGATTTCCATCGCCTCACCGAGGCCGATCTCAACGACGAATTCAGCACCGGCGGCGTCGCCGGCCAGCCGCGCATGAAACTGCGCGACCTGCTCGCGCTGCTCAAGGCCACCTACACCGGCACCATCGGCGCCGAGTTCATGCACATCACCGACGCCGACCAGCGCCGTTGGATGTACGAGCGCCTGGAAACCGCCGGCGGCCGTTATGGCCGCAGCGACGAGGACAAGCGCCGCATTCTCGAACGTTTGACCGCAGCCGAGGGTCTGGAACGCTACCTGCACACCAAGTACGTCGGCCAGAAGCGCTTTTCGCTGGAAGGCGGCGATTCGCTGATTCCTATGCTGGACGTGATGATCCGCCGCGCTGGCAGCGACGGCGTGAAAGACGTGGTGGTCGGCATGGCCCACCGCGGCCGTCTCAACGTCTTGGTGAACACGCTCGGCAAATCGCCGCGCAAGTTGTTCGACGAATTCGAAGGCAAGTTCGAACACGACGAACATGCGCACGCCGGCGACGTGAAATACCACATGGGCTTCAGCGCCGACATCGCCACGCCCGGCGGCCCGGTGCATTTGGCGCTGGCGTTCAATCCCTCGCACCTGGAAATCGTCGACCCGGTGGTCGCCGGCAGCGTGCGTTCGCGGCAATTGCGCCGCGGCGATACCGAACGCCGCAAAGTGCTGCCGATCCTGATGCACGGCGACGCTGCGTTCGCCGGCCAAGGCGTGGTGATGGAATTGTTCCAGATGTCGCAAGCGCGCGGTTTCCGCGTCGGCGGCACGGTGCATATCGTCATCAATAACCAAGTCGGCTTCACCATCAGCGAACGCGACGACGCACGCTCCACGCTGTACTGCACCGACGTGGCGAAGATGGTCGGCGCGCCGGTGCTGCACGTGAACGGCGACGACCCGGAAGCGGTCGCGTTCTGCGCCGAATTGGCCTTCGATTTCCGCCAGCGTTTCGGCAAGGACGTGGTCATCGATCTGGTGTGCTATCGCCGCCACGGCCATAACGAAGCCGACGAACCGGCGGCGACCCAGCCGCTGATGTACCAAGTGATCCGCAAGCGCAAGACCACGCGCGAGCTGTACGCCGAAACATTGGCCGCAGCCGGCACGCTGAAAGCCGAAGACGCACAAGCCATCGTGGACCGGCTTCGCGACACGCTGGATGCGGGCGAAGTGACCACCGAACTGGCGAAGGTCGAACCCTACGAATTCGCGATCGATTGGCGGCCGCTGCTGGCGGGCAAACTCAGCGATGCGGTGTCCACCGCGGTGTCGCGGGAGAAATTGGACGCGCTGGCGAAGATCATCAACGAGATTCCGTCCGACGCCAGCCTGCATCCGCGCGTCGCCAAGATCTACGACGACCGCCGCAAGATGTGCGCGGGCGAATTGCCGGGCGACTGGGGCTTCGCGGAAAACCTCGCCTACGCCACGCTGCTCGACGAAGGCTTCCGTCTGCGTTTGGTCGGTCAAGATTGCGGCCGCGGCACGTTCTTCCATCGTCATGCGGTGCTGCACGACCAGAAAACCGACGTCGACCACATCCCGCTGCATCGCCTCGTCAAGAATCCGGAAGATGCGACGATCATCGATTCGCTGCTCAGCGAAGAAGCGGTGATGGCGTTCGAATACGGCTATTCCACCGCCGATCCCTACACGCTCGACGTGTGGGAAGCGCAGTTCGGCGATTTCGCCAACGGCGCGCAGGTGGTGATCGATCAGTTCCTGTCGTCGGGCGAAGCCAAATGGGGCCGTCTCTGCGGCTTGGCGTTGTTCCTGCCGCACGGCTACGAAGGTCAAGGTCCGGAGCATAGTTCGGCGCGTTTGGAGCGCTTCCTGCAGTTGTGCGCGCTGGAGAACATGATCGTCTGCACGCCCACTACGCCGGCGCAGGCCTTCCACATGATCCGCCGGCAAATGCGCATGAACACGCGCAAGCCGCTGGTGGTGATGACGCCGAAATCGCTGTTGCGTCACCGTCTGGCGGTGTCCAGTCTGGACGAGATCGCGAATGGCGAGTTCCAGCATCTCATCCCCGATGCCACCGCCGATGCGAGCAGCGTCGATCGGGTCGTCGTTTGCGGCGGCAAGGTCTACTACGACCTGCTGGAAGACGCGCAGAAGCGCGAACTCAAGAACGTCGCGATCATTCGCATCGAACAGCTTTACCCGTTCCCGCGCAAGCAGCTCGCCGCGGAGCTGGCGCGCTATCCCAACGCGCATCAAGTCGTCTGGTGTCAAGAAGAACCGATGAATCAGGGCGCGTGGTATCAAATCCAGCACCACCTGCACACGTGTCTGCAGGGCAAACAAACCTTGCACTACGCCGGCCGCACGCGCTCGCCCTCGCCGGCCGTCGGCCACTTCAACGACCATGTCGCCGAACAGCAGAAGTTGATCGCCGACGCGCTGGTCAATCCGCTCAACGGCGATCACGTGGCGGAGTGACGATGCTTCTCACCGGCGCCCCAGGGCGCCGGTTCACCTATCAACACCGCTGTCAGGACGCCGCTCATGGCCACCGAAATCAAGGTTCCCGTTCTTCCCGAATCCGTCTCCGATGCCGTTATCGCCACCTGGCACAAGAAAGTGGGCGATGCGGTCAAACGCGACGAGAACATCGTCGATCTCGAGACCGATAAGGTCGTCCTGGAAGTGCCCTCGACGGTCGACGGCACGATCAAAGAACTGAAGTTCGCCGAAGGCGCGACCGTCACCAGCCAGCAGGTGATCGCGATCATCGAGGAAGGCGCCGTCGCCGCCGCACCCTCGCCTGCCGCACCCTCGCCTGCCGCAGCGGCATCGTCCGCAGCCGGCTCGGAAACCGTGCAGCCGAAAGCCGAGGCGGCCAAAGCCGCAGCCGCCGCGCCGTCGAGCACCACGCCCACACCCGTCGGCGATGCCGCGACCGACAGCACGCTACCGCCCGGCGCGCGCTTCGCCGCCGCCACCAGCGGCGTGAATCCCGCCGAGGTGCAAGGCACCGGCCGCCGGGGCGCGGTCACGAAGGAAGACATCGTCAACTACGCCAGCGGCAAGACCACCGGCGTCGGCGGCGGCGCCCGCCCGGAAGAGCGCGTGCCCATGACCCGCAAGCGCACGCGCATCGCCGAACGCTTGATGCAGTCGAAGAATTCCATCGCCATGCTCACCTCGTTCAACGAAGTGAACCTGGGCAAAGTCATGGCGATGCGCAAGGAGTTGGGCGAGTCGTTCGAGAAAGCCAACGGCATCAAGCTCGGCTTCATGAGCTTTTTCGCCAAGGCCGCCGCGAACGCGCTGCAGCGCCATCCGATCGTCAACGCCTCGGTCGACGGCAACGACGTCATCTATCACGGCTACGCCGACATCAGCATCGCCGTCTCCACCGAAAAAGGCTTGGTGACGCCGGTACTGCGCAACGTCGAGCGCATGGGTTTCGCCGACATCGAAAACGCCATCGCCGGCTACGCCAAGGCCGCGCGCGAAGGCGGTTTGAAGCTCGAAGACCTGCAAGGCGGCACCTTCACCATCACCAACGGCGGCACCTTCGGCTCGCTGATGTCCACGCCGATCGTCAACCCGCCGCAGTCGGCGATCCTCGGCATGCACGCCATCAAGGAACGCGCCGTGGTCGAAGACGGCCAGGTCGTCGCGCGGCCGATGATGTACGTGGCCATCAGCTACGATCACCGCATCATCGACGGCAAGGACGCGGTGCTGTTCCTGGTCGCGGTCAAGAACTTCCTCGAAGATCCGGTGCGGTTGATGCTGAATCTCTGATCGGCCGGAGGCCGATCAGCGATGCGGTGAAAGGTGAAAAGTGAAAAGTGAAAGCGCGTCTCGGTTCCACCGAAACGCGCAGAACTGCCGCATTTCGCTTCCCTTTCAC
>JADZBF010000493.1 GCA_020852215.1 Lysobacter sp.
CCTTCACGCCTTCGCCGCGATCGACCGTGCTCGGCGTGGTTTTGTATTTCGGATCGACCGGCGGCAAGGTCAGCGCGGCGGGTTGCACCGCAGCGTCTTCCGGCAGCGGCGTGCGTTCGCCCGGCGTCACCACCAGCGTATGGCTGCCTTTGCCGGCGCCCAACCAGGTGTTGCCGCTCGTTTTGATCTGCGCGACGGTGGCGGTGTCCACGGTTTTCAGCGATGCGCGGAAGCAAGCCGGATCGCGCGTGTACACGGCGCATTCGGCCAGCACGTCGGCTTTGCCGCCGAACCCGCCGATGCGTTCGATGCCGCGAACGAAGCCGGCCTTGATCGCGGTGCGCGCTTGATTCAGTTCGGCTTGCGTCGGGCCGTCGCGCAGCAATTTCTTCAGCTCTTCGTCGATGGCGGCCTCGACCTTCGCCGGGTCCACGCCTTTCTTCACGGTCGCGTTGATCAGGAAGTTGGAGCCGAGCTGCGAGGTGTAGGTCGCGGCGCTGATGTTATCGACCAGTCGATCCTTGAACAGCAGGCGCTGATCCAAGCGCGAAGACCGGCTGCCGCCGAAAATTTGCGACAACACTTGCAGTCGGTCGGCGTCGGCGGTGCCGGTTTGCGCGACGTTCCACACGCGATACACGCGCGCCTGCGGCACTTTGTCGTTCATCGCACTGCGCGAGTCGGCCTTCAGCGGCGCTACGTCGATCTTCGGTTGCGCCATCGTCGGGCTGGCGGGGATATGCCCGAAATACTTCGCGACTTTTTCCTTCGCGGTCGGCAGATCGATATCGCCGGCCAACACCAGCACGGCGTTGTTCGGCCCGTACCACGTGCGGAACCAGTTCTTCACGTCGTCGAGGGACGCGGCGTTGAGATCGGCCATCGAACCGATGGTGGTGTGGTGATACGGATGGCTCTCGGGGTACATCGCTTTTCCGAGCAGCGTCCAGACTTGGCCGTAGGGCTGGTTCTCGCCCTGGCGCTTTTCGTTCTGCACCACGCCGCGTTGTTCGTCGAGGGTTTTCTGATCGATCGCGCCGAGCAGATGGCCCATGCGGTCGGATTCCATCCACAGCGCCATGTCCAGCGCGGTGGTCGGCACGTTCTGGAAATAATTGGTGCGGTCCTGGTTGGTGGTGCCGTTCTGATCGGTGGCGCCGACCAACTCGAACGGCTCGAAGAATTCGTTCGGATGGTTTTCCGAGCCGTTGAACATCAAGTGTTCGAACAAATGCGCGAAGCCGCTGCGGCCCTTCGGTTCGTCCTTGCTGCCGACGTGGTACCAGATGTTGACCGCGACGATCGGCGCCTTGCGGTCGGTATGCACGATGACGCGCAAACCGTTCGGCAGGGTGAACTGCTGGTGGGGAATATCGACATTGGCGCCGCGTGCGGGTTTGGCGGCCGCGGCGTCGAAGGGAGCGACGGCGAGGCCGCCGCCAAGGGCGACCGTAAGCGCGAGGGCGAGGGCACCGAATCGGAACGAAGCGCGGTGCGGGCGGGCGATGGGCATAAGGAACTCCTGGCGGCGGACGGTGGCGCGAGAAAGGCGTCGAATGCGAGCGAAGGGGCGCGGTGCGCCCGATGGCGATGCGCGGATGGCATCGGCTCGGTGGGAGGTGCATGCTAGCCGCTCGGGCCCGCGCCCGGCACTCGGCCACAAGTCCCGGCCGACCCGCCTGGGCCGGCGCAAGGCTTCGCCGGCTCGCGCGGTTCGTGGGCCTGGCCGCACGATCGAATGGGCATGCGCGAACAAGCCCGCTCGAACGTCCGCGCCCGAGCATGCCCGCTCGAGCAGACCCGGCCGCACCATCGCCCCTGCGGCCCGCCGCACTCAGCCCCGCCGTCAGCAGACAGGAGAGCTTCGATGTCCCGACATGTCCTCGTCACCGGCGCCAACCGCGGCATCGGTCTGGAATTCGTCCGCCAACTGCTGGCCCGCGGCGATCGCGTCGTGGCCGCGTGCCGACATCCGGGCAAAGCGACGGCGCTGAACGCGCTGGCCGGCGAATTTCCGGGCCGCCTGCATGCGCTGCCGCTGAACGTGGCCGACGCCAAATCGCGCGCCGAACTGGTGCGCGAGTTGCCTCTGGTCTGCGAGTCGCTGCAGGAGCGCCCGTTCGATCTGCTGATCAACAACGCCGGCGTGCTGCATTCGGGCGAACGTTTCGGTCGCCTGTCCGAAGCGCATCTGGACGACAGCTTTCGCGTCAATGCGTCGGGACCGTTGCTGCTGACCGAAGCGCTCGCGCCGCATCTGGCCGACGGCGCGACGGTGGCGAATCTCTCGTCGATGCTCGGCTCCATCGCCAACACCCAACGTTTCGGCACGCCTAGCTACAACATCAGCAAGGCCGCGCAGAACATGGCGACGCGCTTATTGGCGCATGCGTTGTCGGATCGACGCATCGTCGTGGTCGCCCTGCATCCGGGTTGGGTGCAAACCGACATGGGCGGCGACGGCGCGCAGATCGCGCCGAAGGACTCGGTCGGGGGCCTGCTGCGCACGATCGATGCGCTGACGCCCGCGCAAAGCGGCGGGTTCTTCGATTGGAACGGCGCAACGATGGCGTGGTGATCCGGCGGCCACCGCGCGCTTCCAGCCCGTGGTGCATGCCTAAACGGAAATTCACATTTGCGCGAATGATGGTCGCGACGCGTGCGACGGAGCTGTTTAGAATGTGACCACCATCAAGGATCACGGAGACTGGGGATGCGCGATCGGCACGGGCGTGGACAAGGGGGCGATGGCATCGACGGACGCGGCAGCGCTGCGGATCGCGTGCCTCTTCGCGACGTCTGGGGTTGGCGGGCCGGACTGCGTCGCTTCGCGCGCCGGTTGCGCACCGGCGGCGGCGCGCTGGCGATCACCCTGATCGTCGGTCTCGCCAATCCCGGTTTGGCGCCGCATTCGGCAGCGCAGACCCCGCCGACGGGCTTCGATCTGATCTGCGATC
>JADZBF010000494.1 GCA_020852215.1 Lysobacter sp.
ATCGAAGGCTTTGTACGCGGCGACGATGGTGCAAACGATCCACGCCAGCGCCAGCACGATCCACAGCGGAATCGCGATCACCAGCCCCAGGCCCAGCGTGAACACGACCAAGACCACCGTGGCGATCGCGTAGATGAACATGCTGAGGTTGAAGTTCAGCGCTTCGCGGGCGTGTTCGGCGGCGAACGGCGAGCGGTCGCGGACGGCGACCCAGACGATCAGGGCGCCGACGACGCCGGCGATCCCCGCGAACCAACTGGTCACCAAGGCGGCGAGCAAGGCCACCAAATGCGCCGCGGACGCCATCTGGCGATCACTGGCGCTGGGGCCGACGCTGGCATCGGCGGGGGCCGAAGGCGCGGCGACGGGCGTTTGCTCGGCGTCTGCGTGGAAATCGGTGTTGAGGTCGGTACTGGTCATGGCGTAACCCCTCGCGAATGAAGGATGGCGCGGCGCGAGAATCGCCGCAGAACCATGATGGGGCCGGCGCCGGGACGCACAACCCAACCGAAGACATACGCGTCCGCACCTTCGAAGCGCGGCATCGCGCGTCGATTCGCTCGAGCGCTCAGCCGTTCACAAGCCCCGACATTGCCTTCACGCCGACGCTGTCGGGGAAGACCGTGCGCTCCAGCGCCGCTTCGGGCATGCGCAGATGCGCGGCCAACAGGCCTTTGAACAGCGCGCGCATGTCGGTCGTCGGACGCAGATCGCGGCCATCGAGCAATTGCGCTTGCGCCAGCCCGGGCCAATCGCCCGCGATCCGCCCGCCGCGCACCGCGCCGCCGGCCAGCAGCGCGTTGCCGCCGACGCCGTGATCGGTGCCGGCGCTGCCGTTGGTCGCGACCGTGCGGCCGAATTCGGTGACCACGACGACCACGGTCTTCTGCCACAGCGCGCCGGTGCCCTCGCGCACCGCGCGCAGACCGGCGTCGAGTTCGCCGAATTTGCGATCCAGCGCCGCGGCTTGCCCGCGGTGCGTGTCCCAGCCGGTGTCTTCGACGAACGCGATACGCGCGCCGTCGGCGCCTTGCATCAAGGTCGCGGCCGCGGCCATGGCCTGCGGCAGACCGAAACCGTTGCCCAAACCGCGTCGTTTACCGCCGGCCGCGTTCGCATCGCCGTCCAGCATGACCTCATCTGCCTGCATCGCATCGGCGAACGCCGCGGCGAGCGTCGGGTCGGCGGCGTACAGCGGCTGCAGTTGCCGCAGCAGTTCGTCGTCGAGATCGCGCGGAAGCGGCGGCGACCAGATTTCGGAATTCGTCGCGCCGCGCATCGCCAGCGGCATCACTTGCGCGATGGCGATACCCGACGCCGTCTTGCTCGACGCGCCGCGCGCATCGGACATCGCGCCGACGCAACGCCCCAGCCAGCCGTCGCGCGCGCCGCCGGGACGGTCGGTGCCGTTCTCCAGACAATCCTGCGCATCGAAATGCGAACGCTGGCGATACGGCGGCGCCACCGCCAGCACCGGCAAGAGCTGTTTTTGCGCATATAAATCATGCGCGAACGCGAGTTTCGGATGCAGGCCGAAACTGCCGTCGAGCTTCAACGGATTCGCGACCGCCAGCGCGCCGCGCGCGCGGGCATAGCCCGGATCGGCGATCGGCGGCAACAGATGCAAGCCGTCCATCGCGCCGCGCAACAGCACCACCAGCAAGCGGCGATCGTCGCTCGCGACGGAGGCGGCGGCCGAAGCGAATCGCGGATAGACCGTGAGCATCGCACCGGCGCCGAGGCCGGCGAGACCCGCGAGAAAACGGCGTCGCGAAGGATCCAGCATCGTTGCCGGCGTCGTTTCGACGGAGGACGAAAGCGTGTTGTCGGTCTTTCGATCGTTGCGCATCACACTCTCCACTGGAACGCGGGGCTGGAAAACAACAGGGCGAAACCTTCCTGCGGCGAACCCGCGCGGCGCAGCAGCGCGCCGAGATCGCCGTCGGCGACTTCGCCGAGCACATCGTTCGCCAACGTGTACGGCGTGCGCGCGTCGCGCACCCGCTCGGCCAATTGCGCCGCCGCTTGCACGCGCTTGCGCAGCGCGTCGCCCGTCGCCCAATCGCCGGCGGTATCGGGGAAACCCGCGGGCGAGCGCGGCGTGAAGACCGGCTGGCCCAAGCCTTCGAGCAAACGCGTCACGATGCGCGGTTCGATTTGCCCGCCGACGCCGCCCGCGCGCAGCGCGGAAACGACGAAATCGCCCGGCGTCTTGAATTTGCGCGCATCCTGCGACCAAGCCGCGTCGTCGTCGATCATCGCTCGATACAGCGCGCGCAATTCGCCGCCGCTGCGCAGATACGCCGCGGACATGCGCTGCACCAGCGCGGGCGGCGGCGCGTCTGCGACGAAATGCCGCGCGAGTTTGAAACTCAAATGCCGCGCTGTCGCCGGATGCAATGCGAGGTCGCGCAAGATCGCGCGGCCCTGCGCTTCGCCTTCATCGGCGTAACGCTTGCTGAGGACGATGCGCGAACCGGGCTCGTGCGCGGCGGTGCGGAACACATACGCGGTCTTCGCATCGGCCAGCTCGCGCAGCGGTGGCGTGCCCCAACCGGTGATGGCGCGGGCGAGTTCCTGCACGTCGGCTTGCGCGTAACCGCCGTCGACGCCGAGCGTATGCAGTTCGAGAATTTCGCGGGCGAGGTTTTCGTTCAAGCCCAACTTGCGCGGCGGTTTGTCGCCGTTCGGACGCGCGGCGGCGCGGCGTTCGGCGAACTGCGCCATGCGTGAGTCGTCGCCGACGGATGCGACGTTGTCCAGATACAGCAACATCGCCGGGTGCCGCTCCACCGCCAGCAGCAGATCGGCGAAGTTGCCGAGCATATGCGGGCGAATCGCTTCGCGCTCCATCGGCGCGGCCTGCAGACGAGCGACGTTCTTGTCGGCCGACACCGCGAAATGGTTCGACCAAAAATGCACCAGCCGCTCGACGAACGGCCGCGTCGTCGTCGTCGCGACGCCGTAACGCGCGGCGATATCGGCGAACCCGTCGCGGGCGAGCGCCATCGGCGTGGCGTCTTCGACCTCGCGCCAACGTTCGGCTTGCGCGCCGGTTCGACCGGCCATGCGCTCGGCGTCGAGCGGCGCAGCGGCGCGGCGGCGCGCCCGAACCGGCGGCTCGCTCGCCATGTCGGCGGTCGCGGCGGTTGTCTTCTTCGCGTCCCCGCCGCCGTTTTTGCGCTCGGCGCGGCGCATGGCCTGCACCGCAGCGCGGCGTTGCAGCAGTTCCAAACCGGACGGCAGATGCGCGAACGGCGCGAGATCCGGCGGCGCATCGATCTGCGCCTTCAGCCATGCCCGCGGGTCGCGGCCGACGCGATCGAGCTCTCCGGGCATGGCGCCCAAACCGAAACGATTGGCCGCGGCGGCTTGCGATTTCGACGACATCTTCGACTCCTTCACCCGCGGCACCGGCGGGACGTACGGACGACAACGCCCGAGCGCGCCGCCGGTTGACGCGCATGCATACGACGGGAACGAGCCTGCGCCCCAAACGAAACACCCCGGCCGTCGCCGGCCGGGGTGTCGAGTCGCGCATCGAATGCGAGCGTCCGACGCCAGTATGCGGCGCCTGGGCCGCGCTGACAGACTGTTTTTCAACAGACTGTTTTTCAACAGCCTGTTTTTCAAGGTTTTTTAGGTCACCAAGCGCAGCGCGAACGGGTAGCGGTAGTTCTCGCCCTTGCTGGCGGCGATACCGGCGATGATGGTGAACACCAACCAGGCGATGCCGATGATCGGCAGCAGAATCAGGCCGATCAGCACCAGGGTCAGGACGCCGGCGATCACCGCAGCGATCGCGACGGTGATATTGAAGTTCAGCGCTTCTTTCGCCTGTTCGGCGGCGAACGGCATGGTGTCTTTCTTCAACTGCCAGACCACCAAAGGCGCGACGATATTGGCGAAGGGGACGAGGAAGCCGCTCAGGGCGGACAGATGGCCCAACATGGCCATGTTCTTTTCGTCGGAGGACAGCTCGCCCGAGGGCTGGCCGGCAGGCATTTGGTCGTTCATCGAAGATTCTCAGGTGGGAGGTCGCGGTACCGCGGCGAGGCGCGGCGCTTCTGGGATCATAACGTCAATCGGCGCCCGCGACGGTCATGCCGCCGATCAGCATCGAGCCGCAACGGATCGAGGCGCGCGGGTCGCGGTCGCTGCCGACCGCCTCGATGGCCTGGAACATTCGCCGCAGATTGCCGGCGATGGTGATGCCGTCGACCGGATAGGCGATCTCGCCGCCCTCGATCTTGAAACCGGCCGCGCCGCGCGAATAATCGCCTGTCACCGTATTCACGCCCTGCCCCATCAATTCGGTGATCAGCAGGCCATCGCCCATGCCGCGGATGAGGTCTTTGAGATCTCCCGCGTTGGGGGCGACTTCCAGGTTGAATACGCCGCCGGAATTGCCAGTGCTGCGCAAGCCCAACTTGCGCGCCGAATAGCTGCCCAGCACGTAGCGCTGCAGCACGCCGTCTTCGACGAGGCTCGATTCGGACGTCGCCACGCCCTCGGCATCGTAAGCCGTGGAGCGCAAGCCACGGCGCAGAAACGGCCGCTCCGTCATCGCGCACCACGGCGGCAGGATCCGCGTACCGACACTGTCCAACAGAAAACTCGCGCGGCGATACAGCGCGCTGCCGGACACCGCGTTCACCAACGCCACGATCAGGCCGTGGGCGACTTCGGTGTGGAAGATCACCGGCATTTCGGCGGTCGGCAGCGACCGCGGATCCAGCCGGGCGAGCGTGCGCTCGGCGGCTTTGCGGCCGATGGCTTCGGGCGATTCGAGGTCGTCGGCGCAGACGCCCAGGCTGTACCAGTACTGCGATTGCATCCGATCGCCCTGCCCGGCGATCAGGCTGCAACTGATGCTGTGCTGGGTGTCGCGCTCGGCGCCGACGAACCCGTGCGAATTGGCGTAGACATCGATCGATTCGCCGGTGGACACCGAGGCACCGTCGGAATTGGCGATGCGCGGGTCGACATCGCGCCCGGCCGTCTCGCAGGCCATCGCCAGATCGAGCGCGCGATCGGGGTCGATCGCCCAGGGGTGCCAGAGGTCGAAATCCGGCCAACGCCCGTCGGGGCCGGGCCGGGCCATGCGGTCGGCGTCGGCCAGGCCGGCCGCGGGGTCGTCTTCGGTATGACGGGCGATCAGGCACGCTTGCGCCAGCGTCGCTTCCAGACTTTCGTCGCGCAGATCCGCGGTACTGGCGCTGCCCTTGCGCTGGCCGAAATACACCGTGACTGAGACGCTGCGGTCGCGATTGGATTCGACGGTTTCCACCTCGCCCATGCGCACGCCCACGTTGAACCCGCGGTCTTCGCCGCATTCGACTTCGGCCTGGGTGGCGCCGAGCGCTTTGGCGCGATCGAGCAGCCGCTGCGACAGCGCGGTCAGGCGCGCCAGCCGCGCATGGCTATCGTCGGCGAGGTTCGACGTCGGATCGAGAGAGGTCGCGTTCAATGCTTTATCCTGTTCGAGCGAGCGATGTGCTCAGGTCACTACACGTAGCGGTCCGACGATGAGAGGCAAAAACCCCGACAGCGGCGAATTTCTGTCGCACAGCCGCAGCCAACAGCGCCGCGAGGCGTTGGAAGTGCTGGAGTTGGCGCGGCGATTGTCGGAGATGACGCCGACCCAGGTCGCGCGCCTGCCCGTGCCCGAGCGCTTGATCACGCACATCGACGAGACCCGGCGCATCACGTCGCACGTCGCGCACAAACGACAATTGCAGTTTCTGGCGAAACAGATGCGGCGGGAAGACGACGAGACGCTGGAAGCGATTCGCGATGCGATGGACGCCAACGGCCACGCCGCGCGCGAAGAAACGGCGATGCTGCATCGCGCCGAGCATTGGCGCGACCGGCTGATCGGCGAGGGCGATGCGGCGCTGGGCGAATTGCTGGTCGCCTTTCCGCAGGCCGATCGCCAACGTCTGCGCCAACTCGCGCGCAATGCGCACGAAGAGCGACTGAAAAACAAACCGCCGCACGCGTATCGCGAGTTGTTCCGGGAATTGCGCGAGTTGTTGCAAGAGCCGGGAATGGAGAATGAGGAATCGGAAATCCAGGGCGCGCTCGACGACGACGGCGAAGATTGAACGACACCGCTCCGCGCACCCCACCGTAGAGCGGAGCGAAGCTCCGCTAACCCAAAACCCCGTAGAGCGGAGCGCAGCTCCGCTTGCCTGAAATCCCGTAGAGCGGAGCGCAGATCCGCTGAACGATGTAGCGGAGCTGCGCTCCGCTCTACAAGGCTTTCCGATTCCGGATTCCCCATTCCCGATTCCCGAAGCGATCACGCCCGCGTCCCGCCCACCGTGAGTTGATCGATCAACAACGACGGTTGACCCACGCCGACCGGCACGCTCTGGCCGTCTTTGCCGCAGGTGCCGACGCCGTCGTCGAGCGCGAGATCGTGACCGACCATGCGCACGCGCTGCATGGTGTCCGGGCCGTCGCCGATCAGGGTGGCGCCTTTCACCGGCGCGGTGATTTTGCCGTCTTCGATCAAATACGCCTCGGTCGCCGAAAATACGTATTTGCCGGTGGTGATATCGACTTGGCCGCCGCCGAAATTCACCGCGTACAGGCCTTTCTTGACCGAGCGGATCATGTCCTCGGGCGCATCCTGGCCGGCGCGCATGTAGGTGTTGGTCATGCGCGGCATCGGCCGATGCGCGAAGGATTCGCGGCGACCGTTGCCGGTGGTCGCCATGCCCATCAAACGCGCGTTGGGGGTGTCCTGCATGTAACCGACCAGCACGCCGTCCTCGATCAACGTGGTGCAAGCGGTGGGCGTGCCCTCATCGTCGATGTTGAGCGAACCGCGGCGGCCTTCGAGCGTGCCGTCGTCGACGATGGTCACGCCCGGCGCGGCGACGCGTTGACCGATGCGACCGCTGTAGGTCGAGGTGCCTTTGCGATTGAAATCGCCCTCCAGGCCGTGGCCCACCGCTTCGTGCAGCAACACGCCCGGCCAACCGCTGCCCAGCACCACCGGCATCACGCCCGCAGGCGCGTCGATGGCGTCCAGATTCACCAGCGCTTGGCGCAGGGCTTCGCGCGCGAACCGCTCCGGCTTGCCGTCGGCGAACAGCGTTTCGTAGTCGTAACGACCGCCGAAACCCGCGGTGGCGGATTCGCGACGACCGTCGTGTTCGACCAGTACTTGCACGTTCATTCGCACCAACGGGCGTACGTCGCCGGCCAGCACGCCATCGCTGCGCGCGACGAGGATGGTGTCGGCCGTCGCGACCAGCGTCACCACGACTTGACGCACGCGCGGATCGGCGGCGCGCAGCAGGCGATCGACGCGGCGCATCTGCTCCAATTTGTCCGCATGCGGATAGGCGTCGATGGGATCGGCGCCGGTGTACAACGGCGTCGCGCGGCCGGTTGCGCGCACCAAAACACCGCGCGGATCGACGCTGTGTTCGGCCGCGCCTTTCGAGATCGCGCTTTTTGAAAGCGCGCTTTTTGAGATCGCGCGCGCCGAATGCGCGGCGGCGAGCAATGCGTCGGCGTTGATTTCGTCGGAATATGCGAACCCGGTCTTCTCGCCGGACACCGCGCGCACGCCGACGCCTTCGTCGATGGAATGCGAGCCGTCCTTGACGATGCCGTCTTCGACCGTCCAACTCTCGCGCCGCGTGTGCTGGAAATACAGATCGCCGAAATCGACGCCCGGCCCCAGCAGCGCCGCGAAACCGCGATCCAGCGCCGCGGTATCGAGACCGGCGGGAACGAGCAATCGCGCTTCGGCGAGGTGCAGCATCGAGGTCATGAACGTATCCGATGAAAAACGGGGATGAAAAACGGGAGGTCGCCGCTTCGCGCGGCATCGCGCGCATCGAAGCCGCGAAGATCGGCGGGGCGCGGCGTGCGAAGGACGCGAAGCGACGACGGCGCAAACGGATGTGCGAAGACAGGCATGGAGGCGATGCGGCGCGGAATCAACCCGAGGTCGGTTTCGCCGATCGCGCGGGCTTCGATGCCGGAGGCCGCTCGACGACTTCGACTTTCGGGTCTTTCCACGGGCCGGTGACGCGATAATTCTTCGCCGTCATCTGCCCGATGGGTTTCTGCAGCACCGCATTCGCCACCGCGCCGACCGCCGCGCCCACCGGGCCGCCCGCGATCGCGCCCACCGCGGTCAGCAGATTGCCGGCCTTCGGCAACACTTCGATGGTCTGGTCGAAGGTTTGCGCGCGCAGATCGGCCGCACCGCGGATATTGATTTGCGCCGACGAGCCGTCGATGGTCATGTCGTCGCTGCGCGCCATGCCGCCATCGCAGCGCACAGTGCCGCCGAATTTGTTGAACGCGAAGCCTTTATTGAAGAAATCGCGGAAATCCAGCATCAAGCGCCGCGGCAGTTGAGCCAGACTCAACAGCCCCAGCACGCGACCGGTGCCGCCGGGTTCCACTTCGACCAAACGCCCGTCCTTGATATCGATCTTCAGCGTGCCTTCCAATCCGCCGGGTCTGAACGCCATCGGACTGCCAGCCCAGGACGCATCGAAGCGCATGCTGCCTTTGCCGCCGCCGACGCGTCCGCCCGCACCGAGTTCGTCGAGCAACGCGCCGAAATCCTCGCTGGCGGCCGTCGCCGACAAGCGCGTGCGCGCCGCCGCACCGCGGCCGCTCCACTCGCCGGTCACATCGATGCGGCGTTTTGGAGCGCGCGCCTGCAATTGCGCGATCTCCATACCGGTCGCGGTCGGGCGCGAACGGAATTGGGTCTCGCCGAACGCAGCGTTCATCACTCGCAGATCGTCGATTTTCAGCGTCAACGGCGGCACGCGGGCGGGATCGATCTGGTCGTCGCGCGCGGCGGGCGATGCGGCGGCGGGCGATGCGATCGCCGCGTCCGCTTTGCCGAAGGATCCGGCGCTGCGCCAATGCAGGCGCTGCAAACGGCCGGCGATCGCGGCGCCGTCGGCGTCGGGTACGATCACGCTGCCGGCCAAGCCGGCGCCGTCCAGTTGCACCGCCAAACCGCCGGTCGTGGGCACCACTTGCAGGCGGGTTTCGGGAAAGACGCCGCCGAGCAGACGCAAGCGTTCGACCGACACGTCCACGCGGCGCAGCGGCAACGCCTCGCCCCCGGCATTGCCGCCACCGCGCAGCAACGTCACCCAATCGATCGCGTCCACGGTGCCGCCGCGTCCGGTCAGCACCAAGCCGGAGGGCGGCGGCGCTTCCTGCACGCGATCGGTGCCGAACTGCGCGCGAATGCCCAGCTTGCCCTGCGTGTGCTTCGCGCGCAGCGCCAACCGCTGCGCGAACGCGACCGCGATTTCGCCCTTGCCGATCGGCAAATCCAGATCGATCGTGGTCGGCAGCGTCGCACCCGCGGCTTTGTCCATCGGCGCGGGCAGGGTCAATGCGGTACCGACCAAATCGGAGCGCAATTGCAGGCGGCTGATCGTCGCCGTCGGCGATTTTCCGGTGGGCTTTGCGCCGGGCTTTGCGGTCGGTTTCGCGGCCGGCTTCGTCGCCGTCGTCGGAATCGCGATCCCCGCCGTCCAACGCGAACGCCCTTTCGCGTACGGCTTCAACCACGCCATATCCGCGCTGCGATCGAGCAAATCGTCGCTGGTCATCGTCGCTTCGAGCTCGGCCTCGAAACCGTTGCGGCGCTCGCGCACATGGCCCGGTCCCGCACGCAGCGACAGCCGGCTTTGTTGTTGGTCGTACACCGCGGTCAAACCGTTCGCGGTGAAACCGTCGCGATCGTAGCGGGCGATGCCGGTCACTTTCGCGAACGCGAGTTTCCATTCCGATTCGCTGAGCCTCACGCCGCGCAGCGCGACCTGCCCGGCGATCTTCGGCGGCGCGTCCTTCGTATGCGCCGGCAGACGCAGCGAGAATTCGACGCTCGCCGGACCCGCGGCACCGAGCTTGGCCATGGTCTCGCCGTGTTCGCGCTGCAGCGGGCTTTGTTTCATCAGCGCCAGCAGCTTCGTCGCATCGGCGTCGGCGGCGGCGTCGACGGTCAAATCGCTGCGCCCGAAGTCCTCCATGCCGGAGCTGAACTCACGGATGCCGACTTCCAATAACTGCGCTTTGCCGGCGACGTGGAAGCCGTTGCCGATGAAGGCGATGTCCGCATCCATGTCGGACGTCGCGGGCCAATCGTCGTGGACTTTCACG
>JADZBF010000495.1 GCA_020852215.1 Lysobacter sp.
GCCGTCGAGTTCGCGCAACGCGCGGATGAAGGGCACCGCCACCCGGCCGTCTTCGTTCCACAGCACCGCGATCGGCCCACGCCGACGCACGCCGCCGAGTTCCGGCGCGACGCTGTGGATCGAAATCAGCGCCGGGCAGCCGCCCGCGGCCATGCGCGCATGCAGCCACTCGGAAATGGCGCGATGGTAGGGCTGATGGATCTGCCGCCAGCGCTGCCGACGCGCGGCTTCGCTGAGGTCGCGGTTGCCCGGCACCAGGGTGCCGTCGCTGACCGCGGGGCAGAGCGTGGGATCGTCGTACTCGCGATTGGCGTCGACGACCAAGCGCGAATAGCCGTGCAGGAACGCGGGCGCGTCGAACCGCGCGGCCAGCGCGCGGGTGACGGCGGCGGCGTGCAGATCGATGGCGATATGGCGCGCGAATTCGGACGGCGGCAACCCGAGCTGCGCCAACGACGCCGGCACCGCAGCGGAGGCGTGGTCGCACAGCAACAACGCGCGCGTGGATGCGCCGGGCAAAAAGGTGTAGGCGGGCGGATCCTGCGCGCCGAGCAGCGCAGGCGCGTCGTCCCTGGGTGCGTCGTAGGCGAAGTCATCGTCGTGGCGCATGCGTGGATGATGCAGGAAAACGCCGCGCAAGGGGAGCGACGGTCTGGCTCGAATCGAACCCGGACGAGGCGTCCGGGGTACACGAAATTCCGTACTCCCGCGGCAAATGGGCCGCGAAACAAGGGGTCACTGCGCCCCGATACGACCCGCGTTGCGCATGCTGTCTACGGACCGTCTGCAGATCATCGCTCCGTCGAAGAGGCCTTGTCGGCGCGCCAAGGCAACGCACTGCGGCGGGGCGGCGGCCGTCGCAGGCTCGAAGCGTCAATCCTCATCGGGCGCCACGGGCGTATCGCCCGCGGGCGGATCGCTGCTCAGCCATCCCGGCGTAATCGGTCGATCGAATTCGAAGCGATAGTCGATCTCCAACCCGCCGCCGCCCTGCTGACGCATCGCCAGCGGCAGGCCGTCGTCGTCGGCCCACAGCGTCATATCGCCGCCCGGCAGCTTCAACAACCAGCCATGCGCGGCGCTGATCGCGCCGCATCTTCCGATCACGAGCGCATCGCAATTCCCATCGCTGCAGCCGGAGCTCGCCGCCGAATCGCGTCAAGGGCAACCGTCGGCCGGCCTGGGTGTGATCGTGTTCGACGGCCCGCAAGGCGCGGGTTTCATGAAAGGCGGCCACAACGATTCCACCGGCAACACGCGGGGCTGCATTCAGCTTCGTCAGCGCTGCGTGGTGGTTCTCGCCAACGACGTTCGCGCCGAAGCGGCGTTCCCGCGGTTGGTCGAGTTCGCGATCGGCAAGACCGGCGCGCCCTGGCGTTGGGAATACGGACAGATGGCGTTCTGGGCGATGCCCTGAACGCAGAGACCGCGCAAACCGCGGGCTGACGCCGCGGTCGATCTCACCGCCTGAGACGCACACAGGGTATCCAGCGGGGTCCGACCGGAGCCTGCCATGTCCTCGTTAACGTCGATTCGCGCGCCGCATTCCGATGCAACTCCCGCATCGCTGTCTGATCGGATGCCTGTGGCGACTTCGCGGTCCTCAACCGCGCTTTCGCAAACCGATGTGTCGCATGCGCTGTTCCCGCCGCCGATGCGTCCGCCCTCGGCGAACGGCGGCGAGCTGGTCTCGCGTTTGCGGCGCAAATACGCCGATCGCGTGACCGGGGCGTTCACGCTGCCGGGGCGCGAGGGGCGATACGCGGCATTTCCCGACGATTTGCCCGAAGCGCTCGCCGTCGCGTTGCGCGCGCGCGGCGTGACCCGGCTGTACAGTCATCAGGCCGAAGCCTGGGAAGCGACGCAGCGCGGCGAGGATGTGGTGGTGGTGACGCCGACAGCCTCGGGCAAGTCGCTGTGTTACACGCTGCCGGTCGTGGCGGCGGCGATGCGCGATCGATCGAAAGCGCTGTATCTGTTTCCGACCAAAGCCCTGGCGCAGGATCAAGTCGCGGAATTGTTGGAGTTGAATGCGGCCGGGAATTTGGGTTTGCGCGCGGCGACGTTCGACGGCGATACGCCCGGCGATCAGCGTCGCGCGATTCGCTTGAACGGCGATATCGTCGTCACCAACCCCGACATGCTGCATCAGGGCATCCTGCCGCATCACACCAAATGGGCGCAGTTGTTCGAGAACCTGCGGTACGTGGTGATCGACGAAATCCACACCTATCGCGGCGTGTTCGGCTCGCATCTGGCGAATCTGCTGCGGCGTTTGCTGCGGATCTGCGCGTTCTACGGCACGCGACCGCAGTTCATTCTGTGCTCGGCCACCATCGGCAATCCGCAGGCGCATGCCGAGGCGCTGATCGAACGGCAAGTGACGGCGCTGACCGAATCCGGGGCGCCGACCGGCGACAAGCACGTCTTGCTGTGGAACCCGCCGGTGGTCAATCGCGACCTGGGCATGCGCGCATCGGCGCGTTCGCAAAGCACGCGCATCGCGCGCATGGCGATCAAGGCCGGCTTGAAGACGTTGATCTTCGCGTCTTCGCGGACGATGGTGGAAGTGCTGACGAAATACTTGAAAGACGTGTTCGATCACGACCCGCGCAAACCGGCGCGGATTCGCGCTTATCGAGGTGGGTATTTGCCGAGCGAACGTCGCGAGGCCGAGCGCGCGATGCGCGCGGGGCGCATCGACGGCATCGTCGCGACATCCGCGCTGGAACTGGGCGTGGACATCGGCAGTCTGGATGTGGTGGTGCTCAACGGCTATCCCGGTTCGATCGCCGCGATCTGGCAGCGTTTCGGACGCGCCGGACGCCGGCAAAAACCGTCGATCGGCGTCCTGGTGGCGAGTTCCGATCCGCTCGATCAATACATCGTGCGCCATCCCGAATTCTTCGGGGACGCGCCGCCGGAGCATGCGCGCATCGCCGCGAATCAGCCGGTGATCTTGCTCGATCACATCCGCTGCGCCGCGTTCGAATTGCCGTTCCGCGACGGCGACGGCTTCGGTCCGGTGGATCCGCGCGCGTTTCTCGATCTGTTGACCGAAGACGGTGTGTTGCACAACGAGGGCGCGGCGTGGGAATGGATCGCCGACAGCTATCCAGCGAACGCGGTGAGCCTGCGTGCGGTGGCCGACGGTAATTTCGTGGTGGTGGACCGCAGCGACGGGCGGCAGACCATCATCGCCGAAGTGGATTACGCCTCCGCGCCGCTGATGCTGTACGAAGGCGCGATCCACATGGTGCAGTCCGTGCCGTACCAAGTGGAGCGCCTGGATTGGGAAGGCCGTAAAGCCTACGTGACGCGCACGCACGTCGATTACTACACCGATGCCATCGACTACACCAAGCTGAAAGTGTTGGAAGCGTTCGACGGCGCGGATGCGGGCGAGGGCGCCTGCGATCACGGCGAAGTGCATGTGGTGCGCCGCGTCGCGGGTTACAAGAAAATCCGCTACTACACGCACGAAAATATCGGCTACGGCCCGGTGACCTTGCCCGATCTGGAGACGCACACCACTGCGGTGTGGTGGCGCCTGCCGCAAGCCGTGTTGGAACGCGCGTTCGCCTCGCGGCAAGACGCGCTCGACGGCGTGCTCGGCGCCGCCTACGCGCTGCACACCGTCGCGCGCATCGCGGTCATGGCCGACGGCGCCGATCTGCAGAAAGCCGTGGGCAGCGGCGACGGCGCGTGGTTCGCGGTAGCCGGCGCCGACGGTCGCGGGCGCGTACGACGCGACGATGCGGGAAACACGGAAGCGATGGATCTCTCGAATCCGATCCACGCGTTTTCGCCGACGATTTATCTCTACGACAATTACCCCGGCGGCGTCGGTTTGGCTGAGCCGCTGTGGTCGAGGCAAGCGGAATTGACGCGGTGTGCGATCGAGTTGATCGACGGTTGCGAGTGCGTCGCCGGTTGTCCGGCCTGCGTCGGGCCGGTGCTGGCGTCGGACGAACGCGACGCGGATCGCGATGCCGGGAATGCGATGAGCGGCCTCCGCGACGAGACATTCAAAGCGCATGCCCGGCGCGCGTTGCTTGCGTTGTCGGAGACGGCGACGAAGGCGACGATAGCCAATTCGAAGATCGCGCACGACGACGATGACCGCGTCGCGAGCGCAGCGGTGTGAGCGC
>JADZBF010000496.1 GCA_020852215.1 Lysobacter sp.
ACTGCAGGAAGAGCAACAACTGCGCAAACTGCTGGGCATGCTGCGCGAAGCGCAGGAGCGACTGAGCGCGATCCACCGTCGCCGCGTGCCGATGGTGGTGAAAGTGGCGCCGGATCTGGCCGACGAAGACATCGACGCCACCGCCCGCGTGCTCGGCGAAATGGGCGTGGACGGCGTGGTCGCCACCAATACCACCGTCTCGCGCATCGCGGTGCATCAGCATCCGCTGTCGAAAGAAGCCGGCGGTCTGTCCGGCGAACCGCTGATGGCGAAATCCACGTCCGTGCTGCGCATGTTGCGCACGCGCTTGCCGGAGAGCATTCCCTTGATCGGCGTGGGCGGCATTCTCAGCGGCGCCGACGCGGTGAAGAAAATGGCCGCGGGCGCGAGTTTGGTGCAGGTGTACACCGGCTTGATCTATCGCGGACCCGCACTCATCGACGAATGTCTGGACGCGATTCGCCGCCGCAAGGAAGCGCCGAGTCGCGGCCATTTGCCGCCGATGCGCGGATGAGCGTTCGCCGCACGCCCGACGCCTCGCTGCGCACGCGCAATACCTTCGGCATCGACGCGCGCGCCGGCACGCTGATCGAAACCGACGAAGCCGCCGATCTACCTGCGCTGTTCGCGAGCGCATTCGCCGACGCATCGCCGCTGGTGCTCGGCGGCGGCAGCAATCTGTTGATCGTCGAAAACCCGCCGCTCGCAATGCGTCTCGACACGCAGGACATTCGCGTCCTCGACACCCGCGACGATGTCGCGATCGTCCGCGCCGATGCCGGCGTGGAATGGCATCGCCTGGTGATATGGTCGCTCGAACAGGGGTTCGCGGGCTTGGAGAATCTCGCGCTGATCCCCGGCACCGTCGGCGCCGCGCCGATCCAGAACATCGGCGCCTACGGCGTGGAGGTGGGCGAGCGCATCCACGCCGTGGACGCGTTCGACCGCGCGACCGGCGCATGGCGGCGCTTTTCCGCGAGCGAATGCGAGTTCGCGTATCGCGACAGCGTATTCAAGCGCGAAGTCGACCGCGTTTTGATCGTCGCGGTGGAATTCGCGCTGCCGACCGCGCGCAGCGTCGGCGCGACGGGCTTGAAGATCGACTACGCCGGCATCCGCGAGGCGATGGGACTGGCCGCCGATGCGCGCGACGGCTACACCGCACTCGATGTGGCCGACGCAGTGATTCGTTTGCGTCGCAGCAAGCTGCCCGACCCTGCGGTCGTCGGCAATGCCGGCAGTTTCTTCAAGAACCCCATCGTGCCCGCATCGCTCGCCGACGCATTGAAAGCGGCGCATGCCACGCTGCCGGTATTCCCCGGCGGCGGCGAACATCTGCGCAAACTGTCGGCGGCGTGGTTGATCGACGCCTGCGGCTGGAAAGGCCGGCGTTTCGGCGCCAGCGGCGATGCCGGCGTGTCCGACAAACACGCGCTGGTGCTGGTGAATCATGGCCGCGCGACCGGCGCGGAATTGCTGGCGCTGGCGCGCGAAATCGCCGCGAGCGTGGATGCGCGCTTCGGCGTGGCGATCGAACCGGAGCCGCGCATCGTCGGTGCGGCGTGGTGAGTCGCGGCGCGACGCCATGAGCGCGATGCCATGAGTGCGTCCCGCACGAACGGAGCCGCATGACCGGCATCGTCGCCATCGTTCGCCGCCCGGCGCCGACCTTGGCCCAGCGCTGCGAATTGACGTTTCTCGAACGCGAGGCGATCGATTTCGACGCGGCCGAACGTCAGCACGCGGCGTATCGCGATGCGCTGGCGGCGGCCGGCGCGCGTACGATCGTGTTGGATGCCATCGCCTCCGCGCCCGACAGCGTGTTCGTCGAAGACGCGGCGGTGGTATTGGACGAAGTCGCGATCCTCGCGAACCCGGGCGCGGATTCGCGTCGGCGCGAACCGGACTTCATCGCCGCGCCGCTGTCGACGCATCGTCGATGCATCGAACGCATCGCAGCGCCCGGCACGTTGGAAGGCGGCGATGTGCTGGTCGTCGGCGATACCTTGTACGTCGGGCTGAGCGGACGCAGCAATCGCGAAGGTCTCGAACAACTCGCGTCGATCGCGCGCCGCTACGGCTATGCGACGGTGCCGGTGCGCGTCCACGGCAGCCTGCATCTGAAAACCGCCTGCACCGCTCTGGACGCAACGACCGTCCTGCTCAATCCCGCGTGGGTGGATGCGACGGCGTTCGATGCGTTCGAACGCATCGAAACCGCCGACGACGAACCCTTCGCCGCGAACGTGTTGCCGATCGGCGCGACACTGCTGGCGAACGCGGCATTCCCGCGCACGCTCGTACGCGTCCGCGCGCATGCCGAGCGCGCGGGCTTTGGTGTCCGCGCCGTCGATATTTCGGAGTTCGGCAAAGCCGAGGCGGGGCTCACCTGCATGAGCCTCGTCTTCGAGACCGACACGATGACGACCGACGCGACGCTGCGCGAATCGTCATGAACGACGCGCGCGGCCAACCGATGCGTGCGGCGCTGCTGATGTTCGGCAGCACGATGTTTTTCGGCGCGATGACGGTGGCGATCCGGCTCGCGTCGGAAACGCTGCACGCCTTCGAAATCGCGTTCTTCCGCAATTTCTTCGGCTTGATGATCGCGCTGCCGCTGCTGCTGCGCCACGGCCCGGGTTTGCTGAAAACCGCGCGATTGCCGCGTTACGTCTTTCGCTGCGCGATCGGCATCGCGTCGATGCTCGCCGGGTTTTGGGCGATCGGGCATTTGCCGTTGGCGCAGGCGGTAGCGTTGTCGTATTCGAGTCCGATCTTCGTCACCATCGCCGCCGGGATCCTGCTGCACGAACGCGTGCGCGCGCGGCGTTGGGCCGCCGTGGCGTTGGGTTTCATCGGCGTGCTGGTCATCGTGCGTCCCGGCACCGACTCTTTCAGCGCCGGCACCTTGATCGCCTTGCTCGCGGCGGTACTCAGCGGCGTGGTGTCGATCCAGATCAAGCAACTGTCCGCCACCGAACCGGCGGATCGCATCGTCCTGCTCACGACCTTGCTGTGGGTGCCGATGTCGTTGGCGCCGGCATTGACGGTGTGGGAATGGCCGCAAGGCATCGCGTGGGTGTGGGTGATTGCCGCGGGCGCGATGGGCACCGGGGGACACATGCTGTGGACGCGCGCGTTGAAATTGGGCGATGTCTCGGCGCTGACGCCGATCACCTTCATGCAACTGCCCTTGGTCGCGGCGGCCGGTTGGTGGTTGTTCCGCGAACCGGTGGACCGCTGGACCGCGATCGGCGCAGGCGTGATCTTCGCGGCCAACGCCTACATCGCGCATCGCGAGGCGCGACTGGCCCGGCGCGACGCGACCCATGCGCCGGTGGAAGCGGCCAAACCGGGCGAGTGACGCGTGCGCCGTGATGCGCCCGAGCATCGACCGCGCAAGCGAGGCCGGATAGCGAGGCCGGATACCGCGCCGAATGCCGTCGTTATTCAAATGACGCGGCACCGCTTGTATAGTTCGGGCGGCGCCGCGCACGACCGGAAGCCCGAGCGTCCAACGGGGGCTGGACGATTCATTCACCGCAGCAGGAAGCCTCCGCCATGGACACCGCCTCTCGCCTGTCGCCCTACCGACGCTTCGTCGACGGTTTGGATCGCGCGACGCAGACCCAGGACGAGATCCTCGCGCGCCTGATCGCGCGCGGCCGCGACACCGCGTTCGGTCGCGAGCACGGCTTCGATCGCATCGACAGTCTGGCCGACTTTCGCGCGCGCGTGCCCTTGCGTCGCTATGAGGATTTGCGCCCTTACGTCGATCGCATCGTCGCAGGCGAACGCGACGTGCTGTTTACCGGCGAGGTGTTCCGCTTCATTTCCAGCAGCGGCAGCACCGCCGGTCGCGCGAAAGTATTGCCGCTGCCGCGCGCCTATTTCGCGGAGGCCTTCAATCCGTTTTACATGGCGTATCTGGAAGGCGTGACGCGCGCGTATCCGGGATTCGCGGCCAGTCGCGATCTCACCGTGAATTTCAAATGGGATCCGCTGCGCGACACTTCGGTGCTCGCCAGCGGCGTGCCGCATGTCGGTTTGAGCCAAGTGAACTTGGCAAACGAGTTCGGCAGCGAGGCGCTGCTGGAGCCGGGCACGACCGGCCCCTGGGCCACGGTGCCGGCGGATATTCCCGCAGATCTCGATCGTTTGTACTTCCGTCTGCGCATGGCGGCGGGTCACGACATCCGTCAGTTCGTCGGCATCAACCCGGCCATCCTCGCCGCGGTGCCGCATGTGCTCGACATCAATGCCGAACGCTTGTTCGCCGACATCGCCGCCGGAACGTTCGCGGGCCGTCCGATCGCGACGCCCGATCCCGCGTTGGCCGCACAGCTTGCCTCCCGTCGCGCCGCGCGCGGGCGCCTGCTGCCGGTCGATGTGTGGCCGCACGTCGAGCGATTGATCTGCTGGGACGAAGGCATTGCTGGCGTGTATTTGCCGCAAGTGGTCGAAGATTTCGGCGCCAATGTCGCGGTGGTGCCGGCGCCGCTGGCCGCCTCCGAAGCGCCGCTGGCGCTGCATCTGTTGCCCGACGGCATACGCGGCGTGGTGGCGTATAACGCCGCATTCTTCGAATTTCTCGATGTGCAGGACGGCGCGAACCAAACGCCGTTGCGGCTGGAGGAATTGCGCGAAGGCGCCAGCTACGCGGTGGTGGTGACGCAGGCCGGGGGCTTCTGCCGCTA
>JADZBF010000497.1 GCA_020852215.1 Lysobacter sp.
CCGAAGCGCAGGAAGGTAAACGTTTCTTGCTGCAGGGCGGCGACTGCGCCGAAATCTTCGGCGATTGCACGCCGGAAGTGATCTCGAACCGCTTGAAGGTGTTGCTGCAGATGAGCCTCGTGCTCGTTCACGGTTTGCGCTTGCCGGTGGTGCGCGTCGGTCGTTTCGCCGGGCAATACGCCAAACCGCGTTCGACCGATACGGAAACGAAAGACGGCACGACCCTGCCGAGCTACCGCGGCGATCTGGTCAACGGCCCAGAGTTCACCGCCGAATCACGCATTCCCGATCCGCGCCGCATGATCAAAGGCCATGCGCGTTCGGCGATGACGATGAACTTCATTCGCGCGTTGATCGACGACGGTTTCGCCGACCTGCATCACCCGGAATACTGGAACCTCAGTTGGGTCGGCCATTCGCCGCTCGCCGAGGAATACCAGAAGATGGTCGCCGGCATCGGCGATGCGGTGCGGTTCATGGAAACGCTCTCCGGCGCATCGCTGCATAACCTGCGCAGCGTCGAGTTCTATACCTCGCACGAAGCGCTGCTGCTGCCTTACGAACAAGGCGTGACCCGGCAAGTGCCGCGGCAAGCGGGGTGGTTCAATCTCGGCACGCATTTCCCGTGGATCGGCATGCGCACGGCGGCGGTGGACGGCGCGCACACCGAATATTTCCGCGGTATCCGCAACCCGATCG
Source organism: Lysobacter sp. (assembly GCA_020852215.1). Lineage (GTDB taxonomy): Bacteria > Pseudomonadota > Gammaproteobacteria > Xanthomonadales > Xanthomonadaceae > Lysobacter_I. The sequence continues at coordinate 700 of JADZBF010000497.1, forward strand.
CGATCAAGATCGGTCCGTCGGTGACGCCCGATCAACTGCTGCGCTTGATCGATGTGCTCAATCCGAACGACGAACCCGGACGGTTGAGTCTGATCCACCGCATGAGCGCCGGATCGATCGGAGAAAAACTGCCGCCTCTGCTCGAAGCGATGAAACGCGACGGCCGCCGCGTGCTTTGGATCTGCGATCCGATGCACGGCAACACCGAATCGACCAGCAACGGCTACAAAACCCGACGCTTCGAGAACATCCGCAGCGAGTTGGAACAGGCGTTCGAGATCCACGCGGCGATCGGCACCCGGTTGGGCGGCGCGCATTTGGAATTGACCGGCGAAGACGTGACCGAATGCACCGGCGGCGCGCGCGAATTGACCGACACCGATCTGGAACGCGCGTATCGCACCACCGTCGACCCGCGTTTGAATTACGAACAGGCGCTGGAAATCGCGATGCTGATCGTGCGCAAGCAGGCGCAGATCAACGCGCCGGCGCGACTGTAACGAACCGAGTTCAATTCGCGCGAGTCGGTCGCGCGGCCCTCGGGCCGCTGCGTTTTTTTGCACGAGATGCATTCGACGCCCGCAGGGTCGCTGTGCGCGCGTTGCGATACTTCATGCGAAAAAAGCATGCGAAAAAAGCATGCGAAGAAAAACGGCAGCGGATCATTCCGCTGCCGTCGTGTTTCTCCGCGGCGCTCGTTACGCCCCGCTCGGTTCTCAATCCGAGGTCGTGGTGGAGGTCGCCGGCTCGGCCTGTTTCTTCAACAGCGCAGCGATCGACGGCGGCATCTCGAACACCGAGTCGGCCAGTTTGGTCTCGTCGAACGACTGCATCAGGATCATCTGGGTCATGCCCGCCAGCTTGGTCTTCGCTTTGTACGGCGCCTTGATCGCACCCATCGCCTTGTAGTCGTACATATGGGTGATCTGCTTGATCTCGCCCATCGGCGTGGCCGCGGTGGATTCGGTGGAGAGCAGCAGGCTGTCGTCCACGCCGTAGCAATCGGCGGTCTTTTCGCCCGATTTCCATTCGATCTCGACGCGGTAGCAGGCGCGGCCTTCGGAATCCGACAGCGCGGTGGTTTCGGCCTTCGCGATCAGGCTCTGGTCGCGCGCGGCGTGCTTGCGGTCGTTCTGCTGCAGGAACTGTTCGCGCTCTTTGCCCTGCAACAGGCGCGGACCGTTTTGCGGATCGATCGACCATGTGGTGCCGTCGATCGTGCCCATGCGGGTTTCGCCGTAATTCGGTAGGGTCAGCGTCATGGTCATATCGGTGCCGCGCGCATATACCGTCATATCGCCTTTCATGCCGGCTTCGACGATCTCCATCGTGGCCTTGATGGTGCCTTCGTCGGCTTTCGCGAAGGCTTTGGCGCCGCCGACGGCTTTGAGATGGGCGTCGATCAACGTGCGCGCCTTGGGCAGATCGCCCGCGCTGGCGGCGAAGGGCAGAAGGGCGAGCGCGAGCGTCGCGGCGAGCGTGGAGCGGGTACTGAAGTTCATCGTGTCGTTCCTGAGCGGGAAGTCGTGTGGGGCGTCGCATCGGATGCGGTATCGGATGCGGTTGCTGCGGGCGCCGCAGCCAGCGGGGCGGTTTTGGGTTTCGGGTCGGTACCGATCCAGGCGAGCGCAGCATCGAGAATCGGATCGCCGCCCGCGGATAAGGCGGCGACGGTCGGTATCACGATCTGATCGGCTATGGTGCCGACGCCTTCGATTCGGCGTCCGGCGGCGTCGACGAATTCGGCGATCGGATACAGCAAACGGTCGCCAGACGGCAGCGGCGTACTGGCGGCCGGCAGCGCCATGCCGGCGCTGGTGACGCCGAAAATCCGCGCGCGGCCCAGCGCCTGCATGCTGGCCGAGAACATGTCCGAGCAACTGACCGAACCTCGATCGATCAAGATCGCGAGCGGCCCGGAGAAGCGGCGAATATCGCGGCCGGCGTTATCGACGACGCGCGGCAACGCCGCCAATTTGAGATCGCCGCCGCCCGTCGTGAGCGTGCCCAGCGAGGTGGGTGTGTCCACGAACAAACCGCCGATCGCGCCCATCGAGGCGATCATGCCGCCGGAATTGCCGCGCAGATCGAGAATCGCGCCGCGACAATCGCCGTGTTCGCGCAGCGTCTCGACGAGCTTTTCGAACGCGGGCATCGCCCATTGCGAGAATTCGATCTGTACCGCGCAGCCGCCGCTGGGCAGCGCGATGCGACGCTGGCCGTAACGCATCGGCATCTGCGGAATGCCGGGCAGGATGATGGGTTGGATGTTCGGGTTCGGCGCGGCTTTCAGCGCCAGCGCATGCGGCCGACCTTCGCGATCGATGAAACGCATGTTCGACGTTTCGCCGGGCGCGTAGATGTCCAGCAGCGACAGAACGCCGCCCAGCAGCATGGTTTCGCCGTTGCGCGCGGCTTCTTGCGGCTGCGTGCGCAACGCGGCCATCGCGTTGGCGACATTCAATCGCGCGATGCGATCGATACGCCAACCGGGGCGCACGCCCGCGCGTTCGGCGGGAGAATCGGGAACGACGCGCTCCACCAACACTTGGCCGTCGACGAGGGTGGGTCGCAAACCGAAATCGCCGTAACCGGTCGCAGCCGGCGTTCCACCAGTACCGGATGCATTGGGCGATACTGCCGCGTCGACCGGGTCTTTGCCGCCGTCGCTCGATTCGTTTTCGTATGGCGTGTCGTCGAGCGGCACCGTCGCCTCGGACGTCGCGACCGCTTCGTTCGGCAGCAGCACCAGATGCGATGCTTTCAGATCGACCAGCAATTCGTTCAATTCGCGCCGCAGGCCATGAATGTCGGTCGCGTTTTCGATGTCCGGCTGATGCTCGGCTTTCAGCGCCGCCCAATCCAAACCTTCGTGTTCGCCGCGGAACCCGCTGGCCTGCAGTCGTGCCCACACGACGGCGAAAGTGTCTTTCGCGTGAATATCCTGAGGCACGCCGCCGTCGGCCCACGCGGAGGCCGCGCCGGCCATCGATAGCGTCAATGCCGCAAGCAGGGAGACGGGCAGGGCGATCTTGCGCGGAGCGAGCATCGGGGCGGCTCGAGAAAGGAGTGTCGAAAACGGCGAAATAATCGCCAATCGGGCGAAATACCGGCAAGCCCCATTGGTCACGGAGAGAACCGAGAAACCGAGCCGTCGCCAAGTTCGGCTGCGCGCCGCGCGCTCCGCAACGGCGGCGGCATCACGGCGGGCATTACGTCGTTATGGCGCTACCAGGCGATGAAGGCCTTATGCGCTGGGCGCCGTCGCCGCAAGCCGCTTCGCCGCGAGGCGCTTGCGCACATCGCGCACCAGCACCCAGACGATGAACACATTCAGCGCCAACACCGCGAATGTCGGCCAACCGGGGTAGCGCACCACCGCGTAGCTGCAGAACGGCAGATACAAGGTCGCCGCGATCGCGCCGAACCACGAGGCCCAAGCGCGCGCATGCCACAGGCCCCAGAACAACACGAAGCGCAGACATGCGTACACGCCGATCGCCATCGCCGCGAGATGCACGGTTTCGGGCGTGATCGCCGCCAACACGCGCGCCATCGCGCTTTGTTCCGGGTCGAAATGCAGCCACTCGCCGACCATCGCGATGAAATCGTGAACGCGCTGCGGGCCGAACAACAACAACGCCGCGGCGACGCTGCCGGACACGCCGCCCTTGGCCAACTCGAACAAGGCGACCATGCGCACATCGCGGTGCGCATTCGGGTTCGGATCGTAGCGCGCGTCGTCCTGCTGCATCGCTTCGCGCTCAGGCCGCGCGCGAAGCGCGTTTGCGATCCACTTCGGTGCGCAGTTTCTTGCGCAGTCGGATTTGTTTCGGCGTGACTTCGACCAATTCGTCGTCGTCGATGAATTCCAACGCCTGTTCCAGCGAGAACTTGATCGGCGGGATCAAGCCTTCGTCGTCGTCCTTGCCGGACGCGCGGAAGTTGGTGAGCTGCTTGCCGCGCAGCGCATTGACCGTCAGATCGTTGTCTTTGCTGTTGATGCCGACGATCTGGCCTTCGTAGATTTCCTCACCCGGCTCGATGAACAAGCGGCCGCGTTCCTGCATCGCGATCTGCGCGTACGCCGGCGACGGGCCGGTGCCGTTGGAGATCAGCACGCCGTTCTGACGCTGGCCGATCGCGCCTTCGGTCTTCGGGCCGTAATGATCGAACACGTGGAACAGCAGGCCGGTACCGGCGGTGATCGTGCGGAATTCGGTTTGGAATCCGATCAAGCCGCGCGCGGGAATCAAATAGTCGAGACGCACGCGACCTTTGCCGTCGGGTTCCATGTTCTGCAGCAGCGCTTTGCGCTCGCCCAAACGGCCCATCACGCCGCCCTGGAATTGTTCTTCCATATCGACGACCAGCGATTCGTACGGCTCCTGCATCACGCCGTCGATTTCGCGAATGATCACTTCCGGACGCGACACCGCCAATTCGTAACCTTCGCGACGCATGGTTTCGATCAGGATCGACAGATGCAATTCGCCGCGGCCGCTGACCTTGAATTTGTCGGCATCGCTGGTGTCTTCGACCTTCAACGCGACGTTGTGCTGCGTTTCGCGGGTGAGGCGGTCGCGCAACTGGCGCGAGGTCAGGAACTTGCCGCCCGAGCGATCCTTCACGCCGGCGAACGGCGAATCGTTGACCTGGAAGGTCATCGAGATGGTCGGTTCGTCCACCGCGAGCACCGGCAGTTGCTCGACCGCGTCGGTCGCGCACAAGGTATCGGAAATGCCCACGCCTTCGACGCCGCTGAACGCGATGATGTCGCCGGCGGAGGCTTCCGGCACTTCGATGCGCTCCAAACCCATGAAGCCCAGCACCTGCAGCACTTTCGCGTTGCGGGTCTTGCCTTCGCGATCGATCACGACCACCTGCTGGTTGGTCTTGACCTTGCCGCGCTGGATGCGGCCGACGCCAATGACGCCGACGTAGTTGTTGTAGTCCAGCGAGGTCACGCGCATCTGGAACGGGCCTTCCGGATCGACCGGCGGCGCGGGCACGTGTTCGCAAATGGCCTCGAACAGCGGGGTCATGTCGCCGCCGCGCACTTCTTCGGTCATGCCGGCGTAGCCCTGCAGACCCGAGGCGTAGACGGTGGTGAAGTCGAGTTGATCGTCGGTGGCGCCGAGGCGGTCGAACAGATCGAAGGTCTGATCCAGCACCCAGCTCGGGCGCGCGCCGGGGCGGTCCACCTTGTTCACCACCACGATCGGCTTGAAGCCCATCGCGAAGGCTTTCTGCGTCACGAAACGCGTCTGCGGCATCGGGCCGTCCATCGCGTCGACCAGGATCAGCACCGAGTCCACCATCGACAGCACGCGTTCCACTTCGCCGCCGAAGTCGGCGTGGCCCGGGGTGTCGACGATGTTGATGCGCCAGATCTCGCCGGTTTTCGGATTCGTCCAGCGGATCGCGGTGTTCTTCGACAGGATCGTGATCCCGCGTTCCTTTTCCAGATCGTTGCTGTCCATCACCCGGTCGGGGACGACGGCGCGCTCGCTCAGCGTGCCGGATTGCTTCAGCAACTGATCGACGAGGGTGGTTTTGCCATGGTCGACATGGGCGACGATGGCGATATTGCGCAGGCGTTCGACAGAATTTTGGGCAGACATAGCGAATGGGCGCCGCAGGGTAGGCCGGGCGCTGATTGTCGTGAAGGGGAGCCGGCTATTATAGCCGCCAGCCGAGAGTAATGACTCCATTTAAAAACGCCCGGCATTCGAATTCAGACACTTATCGACGAAACAAGGGATTTTCATGAGCGCAAGACCCAACCGAAACGCCGCGCCGCGCTGGAAACCGCCGATGTGGCTGCTGGTCGCCGACCTGCTGAGCATGGCCTTGCTGGCGGCGGGGCTGATGTTGCAGTTCGCGCCGGATTCGCCGGCTGCGCAGGCCTTGCCGCCCGAAGCGAAGCTGCCCTTGCTGGCCATCGGCGGCACCGGCTTCGCCGTGTGCTGGGTGGCGCTGGCGCTGTCGGCGATCCGCGCTCAGCGCAGCCGCTGACGCGGTCGGTCGAACGCACGCGTCGCCGTCCGACCCGCGCGAATCTTGCGCGAAAACAACATTTCCGCCCGGCCGCCGTGACAGCCTGTCGTCGTCCCTCGATACGACAGGAGTTCCATGCATGATTCATGAAGTGAGCGGCGACATCCTCAAATCCCGCGCCCAGGCCATCGCCCATGGCGTCGCGCCCAACGACGATTTCCACACCGGGTTGGCGCTCTCGCTGCGCGAACACGCGCCCGCGCTGTACAAGGATTTCCGGCATTTCTGCCAGTCCACCCACCCCAAATCCGGCGGGCTGTGGACGTGGGCGGGCGCCGATGGTCGCCGCATCGTGAACCTGTTCACCCAGGACGGCGCCGAAGGCCACCACGGCGGCAAGCCGGGCAAGGCCACGCTGTCCAACGTGCGCCACGCCATGAAGGCGCTGCGCGCCGAGATCGACGCCCAGAAGATCGCCAGCATCGCCCTGCCGCGGCTCGCCACGGGCGTCGGCGGCCTGGATTGGGCCGACGTGCGGCCGGTGGTCTACGAATATCTGGCCGACGCCGGCATTCCGGTCTACATCTACACCACGTTCCATGCTGGAATGACGGCGGACGAGCCGGCCTGACCGGCCACTGCGGAATTCTCTCCGACGCACCGCTTCGACACGACCAGGATGCCCCGCATGCGGGCATCCACTCCGAATCCGGGCGCGGTCGCGTCCGGTCGCGGGGCTCACGAGCATGTCTGCCCTGGGTGGGGGTCGGCATGCTACGTTGAGCCCCCTTTTTTTGGAGCCTCCCATGAGCCTCATCGCCCATTTCGACACCGACCGCGGCCCGATCCGCATCGAGCTGCACGCCGACAAGGCCCCGCTGACCGTCGCCAATTTCGTCAACCTGGTCCAGCGCGGTTTCTACAACGGCCTGATCTTCCATCGCGTGATCGCCGACTTCATGGTCCAGGGCGGCTGCCCGCAGGGCCGCGGCACCGGCGGCCCGGGCTACAAATTCGAAGACGAAGCCAACAACGGCGTGCGCCACGAACGCGGCGTGCTGTCGATGGCCAACGCCGGCCCCAACACCAACGGCAGCCAGTTCTTCATCACCCACATCAAGACCGACTGGCTCGACGGCAAGCACACGGTCTTCGGCAAAGTGCTCGAAGGCATGGACGTCGTTGACAGCATCCGCCAGGGCGACACCATCACGTCGATCAAGATCGAAGGCGATGCCGACGCCGCCATCGCCGCGAAGGCCGATCGCGTGGCGGAGTGGAATAAGATCATGGCGGCGTGAGTCGTCGGATCTTAATAAAGTAAACCGCATGGGCTCTGGCGACTTGTGATAAGAGGTCGCCAGAGCATGCGGTCATCACAGGGGGCGGCATGGAAGGTGAAATCAGAATTGAATACGGGACTCCAGCGCCATTGATATTTGCAGATGAAAGACAGCTTATCGAATTCTTGGCAGCACAGGCAGGTGCTTGGCGTGATTTGCAGAGAGAATATTCAATGCACGACTCAGCCGAGAGTTCCTTATCGCGCTTTCTGTCGGATCAGAATGTTGCCTGGTTTTCCGTGAATCTTAGCGCGCATGGAGTGTTAAAAGTTCCGAGCTCTTTTTCTGAGAGGCTGCAACAGGATTTGATGAATCGGACGCTGATCCTAATCGAGGATCCGATGGTAGCGAGAGCACGGCTCCTCCTCAATAACGACCGGGGCCTTGCCGAATTCTTTCTTCATCTTGTTTCGGGAGAGCTACAAAACAAGTTAAAAGAACGTCTGGGCGACCCCGGAGTTTTGTCATGGTACGCAAAGGGCCTCGCGCACCTAGCCACAACAGACGCGGCTCTTGATCAACTCCGGTTGGTTGAAAATTTTAGTGTGAAAGCGAAGGAAAAGTTCCATAAAGTGAGTGATGATGGGGTCAAAGTCCTTGCCGATACACAGCAAAGAAAAACGCAGGTTATACAGGACCTCGACGAGTTGATTGCTCGGGCTAGCGAGGCGAGGGATTCAATTGATGCAGAATGGGCTCGCATGCGCGAGACTTACGACAATGCTCTGAAGCTTTCGGCGCCGAGAACATATTGGGATGCGAAGAAGAAAGAGCATGAGCGGATCGCTCGAAACTGGCGGAAAGGTTTTTTTGTTGCATCTTCTACAGGCTTGATTGTGCTCGCCGCGCTGTCGGGCTTGATGATTCGTTTTTGGGGGCAGGTCGCTGAACCTCTGGGTGCGCACGCGTGGATAGTGCCCGCGCTGATGACTGGTATTCCGGCGTTCATGGTGCTTTGGTTGCTACGCCTCTGCGGGCGACTCTGGGGCGAACATATGACTCGCGAAGAAGATGCGCGCGAGCGGATAGTGATGATCGAGACATTTCTCGCGCTCAGTCGAAGTGAGGATTCGCCCAATACACTGGCCGATTCCGCCCAGTTGACACTGGTGCTCGGAGCTATCTTTCGTGCGGGCCCAGGCTTGGGTTCGGACGACTCACCGCCCGCTGGGTTGCTTGAGGCGTTGGTCGCGAAGCTAGGTGTTTCCAAAGGTAATTGATTCGCGGGTAGTCCATATTTTCAGAGCTAGAAGAGTCAAATGAAAACTTCATGCTCATCTAGGCGATATGAGTCGCGTCTTGAGCGCATGCGAAAGCCGCTGTTGAATGATTTTCTGAGGCTTATTGCAATACTTGCATTGCTTTTTTCGCAAGCTGATGGATTGCAGGCTGCTGATAGTGTTTGCTACGGCACGCCCGCCAACGGCCGCATCGAGCAGGCGGTGCAGCTTCCGAACGGCGGAAAGAATTTTCAGGCGTACAGTCGTCTCGGCATCACGCTCGGGCGCACGTATGCGCACGCGAAGGTGGCGCGCGCAGTGGGCGCTGCATACGCGGAGGCCGCGGCGACGGCGCCGGGCAAAGTGTTCGTCTACGGCGAAAGCGGTTTCGAGGGCGGCGGGCGTTTCAAGCCGCATAAAACGCATCAAAACGGGTTATCGGTGGATTTTTTCGTGCCGGTGCTGGACGACAAAGGCCGCTCGGTGGCGTTGCCGGGTTCGGTGACCAATCGCTACGGCTACGACATCGAATTCGATGCGAACGCGCGTTATCGGATCGACGCCAAGCGCACGCTGCATATCGATTTCGAGGCGATGGCCGAGCATCTGTACGCGCTGGATCATGCGGCGAAAAAGGCCGGCGCGCCGATCGATCGCGTGATTTTCGAGCCGAAATATTTGCCGACATTATTCGCGACGAAGCGGGGCGCGTATTTGCGCCGCAACGTCGAATTCGTGCGCGGCAAGGTGTGGTGGCGGCACGACGAGCATTATCACGTCGACTTCACCGTGAAATGCCGCACGTTGCGGTAATCCGGGTTTCGATCATCGATGCGGATGCGCATCTTGATATCGGTGAAGATGCTGCGATCCGCCGCAAGAGGTCTTCCCACATCGCATTGTGGTCGTTCTTCGCTATCACTCCGGCGACCGTCGGGGCCCGGCGTTAGAATTCAGGTCGATCGCATGACTCCGGCGCTTGCCGGAACCGCGAATCCGTCGGCCGATGCGATTTGCGCAACCTCGCCGCAAACCTCACAAGGAGAACCTTCATGCGCATATTGATCGGATGGGGATTGTTGGTCGGTGCTCTTGTCGCGTTCGTCGCCGGTTTGTGGTTTCTAGCGGTCCCAGCGGCCATCGCGGGTGTCGTGGTGCTGGTGCGCAACCCCGATACGCCGAGCTACGGCTATTCGCATTTCGTCGCCGAAAACCCGAGCGCTGAAGCGTCGTTATCTGACGCCGACAACAACGGCGATTGCACCGACGGCGATGCCAGCGACAGCGACGGCGGCAGTTGCGACAGCGACAGCGGCGGTAGCGACAGCAGCGGAGATTGATCGATTGATCGAACGGCGTGCGCCGCTCGATTGTTTCGTTTCGATCACTTCATCCGCAACGTCTCCAACATTTTCGCCACTTTCGCTTCATCGCGCGGGTAGTAGAACTCGCTCGGCGCCATGTACAGCGCCAGCGCCAATCCTTTCTCGTGCTCGAACGCGGCCGCCATGCCCTGATACTTCAAACCTTCTTCGTTCGCCAGCGAGAACTCGAAGCGCAGGCCTTCGCGATTGCCGAAATTCGCTGGGCGCAGATTGCGGCTTTCCAGATTCACCGTGCCGGCGGCGCGCAGGCCGTCGAGGACGAGGTCGCGCAGTTCGTCGGCGCGCAGGCCGCGTTTGTAGAACGCGCCGTCGGGGCGGCGTTTGGTTTGGCGCTGGCCGAGAAAAATGAATTCGCGCTCGCGTACGGTGGGAATCAGATACAAGCGATTGAGCAATTCGCCGTCGATCGTCCACAACTGGTAGCGCGAGGTCGAAAAGCGGGTCCATTCCATTTCGCTGTCGATCATGAGCTTGCCGCCGGCCGTGGTCGGCCCCGGCACCACCAGCGGCCCGCCCGATGTGCAGGCGGCGAGGGCCAGACACAGCGTAAGCAGCACGGCGACGCGGCGGCAGGCGCGTGCGACGTGCGATGTCCGCGTTGCGGCGGAGGCCGCGAACATCGACGTATGCGGAGAAGTCATCGGCGGTCTCCCAGTTTGCTCAGTTCGCGTTCGACGAACGCGCGGTCGTCAGCATTCGGCGCGGCTTCGAGATAGCGACGCAGCATCGTCGTCGCCGCGGCGGCATCGCCCGCATCGCGCAGCGCGAAGCCGTGCTCGCGCCA
>JADZBF010000498.1 GCA_020852215.1 Lysobacter sp.
AGTTCAAAGCGGAGTTCTGATCGCGACGAATGCGCCCGAGTATTCACGGGCGTGCGTTACGAAAAAAACGCCGGGCGAGAAATCGCCCGGCGTTTTTGTTGGCGGCGCATGCGCGCAGAGTCCGCGCCGCTATCTCACGATTCGCAGTGCATCAGAACTTGAAGTTCCCATCGTTTCGGGTCACGCCGCTGGTGCAATTCGCGGGTGTGGTGAATTCGCGATTGCCCGAGGCGCTGGTTTGGTTGCTCTCCCATGCGGCGGTGCTGCCGTTCCATTTCACGTATTTGTATTGGATGGCGGTGTTCGCGGGTAGATTGACGGTGCCGGTCCACGGCACGTTCGCGCCGCTGCCCTGGATGGTGAGCGCGAAGCCGGAGCCCGGAGCCCATGCGCCGAGCGCGGCGAGGTTGCCGACGACATAGAGGTTCTGGCCCACGGTCGTGTTCGCATTGGCGATGCTGAAACTGACCTGACAGGTCGTCGGCGCGGTGGTCGTCACGTTGAGCGTGGCGCTGCTGGCGGAGACGTTGCCGGCGGCGTCGTAGGCGCGCACGGTGTAGGCGTACGCCGTGCTGGCGGTCAATCCCGAATCGGTGTAACTGGTGCTCGCGGTGCTGCCGATCTGGTTGCCGTTGCGATAGACGCGATAACCGGCGACGCCGATGTTGTCGGTGGAGGCGGTCCAACTCAACGTCACGGAACTCGCGGTCACGCCGCTCGCGGCCAATCCCGCCGGCACGCTCGGTGCGGTCGAATCGTCGTTGAGGCAGGGGTCGGTGGTGGAGATCGTGCCGTTCTGGATCGACGAAATACCGGTGCCGACAGGGTAGTTCGCGCCGTTGCGGCTATCCCACACGCCGCTGCCGTTGTTGAACGTCACTTGCGCACCGGTCGCCGCGCCGAGCGCGATGATCTTCACGCGCCAACCAGTGCAGGCTGCATTCATCGCCACGCCAGGCACCGCCGTCCAACTGCCGCCGTTCGCGGTGTAGTGGATATTCGCGGTAGTCCACGTCGCGGCGGGTTTGTAGTACACGGTTGCGGTGGTGTTGACCACCGGCGGCGTGGTGACATTGAGCGCCGTGCTGGCCGCGGAGATATTGCCGACGGCGTCCGTCGCCTTGACCGTGAAGCTGTAGGCGGTGCCCGCCGTCAGACCGCTCACGGCGAAGTTGGTCGCGGCGGTGGTGCCGATCTGCGTGCCGTTGCGGAAGATTTGATAGTTGGCGACACCGACGTTATCCGCCGAGGCCGTCCACACCAGCGTGAGCGATGTCGAAGTCAACGCGCTGTAGCTCAATCCCGCCGGAACGCTGGGCGCTTGCGTATCGGCGCGCGCGGGCGTGGTGACATTGACGGCGGCGCTGGCAGCGGACAGATTGCCGGCGGCATCGAATGCGCGCACGGTGTAGCTGTACGCGGTGGACGGCAGTACGGTGTTATCGACGTAACCGGTGCCGGTGGTCGCGGTGCCGATCTGCGTGCCGCCGCGATAGATGCGATAACCGGCGACGCCGACGTTATCGCTCGACGCGGCCCACGACAGATTCACCGAATTGGCGTCGATCGCGTTGCCGGCGAGTCCCGTCGGTGCGCTGGGCGCTTGCGTGTCCACGCTGCAGGGGTCGGTGCCGCTGCTGACGGCGCCGTTCTGCACCACTTGTATGCCGGTACCCAGCGCGTAGTTGCTGCCGCCCTTGTTATCCCACACGCCGCTGCCGTTGTTGAACGTGGCGGCCAGGCCGGTCGCGCTGCCGAGATTTGCGGTGTAGCGATGCCAGCCGCTGCAGGCGACGCTCATCGCCACGCCGGGGACAGCGGTCCAGATGCCGCCGTTCGGCGAGTAATGCAGATTCACCGTGGTCCAACCGGCGGGCGTGCGATAGAACACGGTCGCGACGTTGCCGGCCGCAGTGGTAGCCGACCGCGCGGCGGATGCGGCGGATTGATTGCCCGCGGCGTCTTTCGCTTTGACGGTGTAGCTGTAGCTCGTCGACGGTTGCAGACCGGTGTCGACGACACTCGCGGTGGTCGACGTACCGGCGAGCGCGCCATTGCGGTAAATCTGATAGTCCGCCACGCCGTAGTTGTCGGTCGATGCGGCCCAACTCAACGTGATGGAACTGGCGGTGACCGTGCCGACGGTCGGCGTGCCCGGCGCGCTGGGCGCCGTCGTATCGGCCGCGCGCGTTGTGACGCTCACGGCCGGGCTGCGCGCGGACTGGTTGCCCGCCGCGTCGAACGCCAGCACCTGATAGCTGTAGGTGGTCGAAGGCGTGAGTCCGCTATCGTTGAATTGCGTGCCGCTGCCGGTGCCGACCAACGTGCCGTTGCGGAAAATCTGATAGCCCGCGACGCGCACGTTGTCGGTCGCAGGCGACCACGCGATCGTGACCGAGCGATCGCTGAGATTGCTCGATGTCGGCGTGCCCTGAAAGACGGGTGCCGTAGTGTCGATGGTCAGGAACGGACGCACGCCCGCGACCGTGCCGTTCGTGTCTTCGACATGGCCGGAGCCGGTGGTGGTTTTGCGATAGGTGCCGGCGCCGACGTACACCTGCTGAATCTCGCTGCGGGTGACGTTGCCTTTGCTGTCCGTGGCCTCGATGTAGTAATCGAGCAGTTGGTTGCGGTAGTTGCTGAAGTACGCGTAATAAAGATTGCCGATATCCTGCGCCGGCAGCACTTGCATGGTCTGCTGCGTCGTCGGCATCCACGACACGCCGTTCATCACCGGGCGCAGATCGCGCATCTGCATCGGATACGACGCCCAGGCGCCGACATTGGCCGGCGTGATCGACAACCCGGGTTTCCCGACCATCGCCGCCGGGTCGTAGACTTTGTAGGTATCGTCGTTGCCGTTGATGGTCGCCGACGTATGCGGGCGCACCTTCACCCGGATGCTGGCGATGTTGGAAACGTCGTAAGCGTAGGTGTAGATCGCGAACTCGTGGTTGTAGTGCTGCACCGTCCAGCCTTCGGCTTTGGAGGCATTCACCGAGCCGGGGTTGTACGGATAACGCTGCGGCCACCACACCGACGGGCCGGTGCGATCTTTCGTCAGATTCGGTTGCACGAGCAATTTGGAGAAATACAGCGAGTTGTTGAACGCCAGCGTCGGTTTGACGTTATCGTCCTTGTTTTCGTCGTAGTAACCGAAACCCGAATCCATCGCCGGCAGCAGGAAATACCAGGCGAGTTCCGCCGGGTTGGCGCCGCCGGCGTACCCGTTCGCCGGGTTGCCCTTGACCGGGAACGACATCATCCACGGATTGAGCTGATTGCCCGGATGCGTGATCTGCTGATCCAACACAGTCGTCGGCGACCAGTGCGTCGGATGATCGTCGAGCCAAATCTGTTCCGCCGTCTTCGCGTAATTCAACGCCGCTTGCAGCAAGGCGAAATTGCGTTCGAGATAATGCCAGCCGAATTCGAACGAAACGGTCGCGCCTTCGGCGACGCCGTTGAGATTGGTCTTCGGCGCGAGGTTCATGCCCGTGGCGGCATTGAAATCGGCGAATTGCCCTTTCCAGATCATCATCGGCAAACGCCAGTGGTACCACGTCGGGTCCGACGAGGAATCGCGCGTATCGATCCACGAGCCGTCCTGCACGTGTTGCACATCGCCCGCGGGAATCGGATTGCGAGCGAGATATTCGTCGATGCCCAAACACGTGCCGTTGCCGCTGCAGGTGGTGCCGTAACCGTTCTGCCACGTGGACAACGAACCGGCGCGGCCACTGGAATTGTCGCCGTCGTGCGCGATCACGTAGAACTGTCGCGGTTCCAATGCGGAGTAGGGCACGTATTCGTCCACGGTCGCCGCGCCTTCCCAGCCTTCCAGCCACGAACCGTTTTGCGTAACCGGCACGCCCGCGATCTTGCTCACCGCGCCGGTGGCCGCATCGACGTAACGCACCCAATGCGGCGTGGAGGCGAACGGAAATTTGTTGACCACGACCTGTTGTTCGTGCGCCATCGGGTTGGCGACCCAATTGCCGATGTTCGAGGTGTTGCGCAGATCCGCGCGATTCGGAGGCGAAGTCAGCGTATCGCCGTTGGCGTCGTAGGTGGCGTAGGGATAATCCTTCAGCGTGCGTGAGAAGTGATTGTTGCCGATCACCGACCACTGGATGCCGAGCTTCGCCAATGTCGGAATCAAGCGGTCGGAGAAACCGAGTTCGGTGGGGAAGAAGCCGCGCGACGATCGGAAATCGCCGCCGAGAAAATACGGCTGCGCCAGCGTCGCGTTTTGATAGATCAGATCCTTGAGGAAATACTCCGAGCCCACCAGCGGCCCCATCGTGTGATGGCCGGTGAAGTGGATCAGATCGAGCGAGCGATAACCGCCGACTGTCGGCAATCCGGTATAGGCGCTGCGCCAGGACGCGCCCCAGTTGGTATTGGAATACCCCGGAATGTTCTGCAGGCTCTGCAGACTGTTGACGTTATTGACCACGGCGCCCGACATCGTGACGTGGATTTGCCCCTTCTGCCCGGAAAAGTTGCGTAATTCGCCCGCGACCTGTTGTGGCCAATACTGATACGCACCGGTCTTCGCATCGTGGCTGTAATACGCCACCAAATCGTCGTGCGGCATGATGGTGCCGCCGAGCGCGGCCGGCAGGTAATAGCTGTAGCCAGCGGGAGGATTGTTCTTGAGATTCACCACCTGGCCGTCGTACATGTAGCGGATCGGCGCGCCGATGGCGGTCGCGTTGTAGGCGTTGCCGACATTCACTGCGTAGAACGGCCAGAAGTTCGGCATGTGGTTGTGATAGACATGCGCAGCGGGAATCGCAGCGGGAGCGGTGTCGATCGCGAACGCGACGAGGGTCAGACCGATCGCGAAAGCGATCGGCGTTTTGCGCATGCTCATGTAGTCTCTCCGTGATGAAGGCGCGAACGGTTACGTGATATCGAACGTTCTTCGACTCCGCAGCCCCCTGCAGCGCGTCGATGCATCGCGGCGCATCGCATCTCCACGATGCGATTTGCATCGCGATGCGATGCCGCATCGTCGTCGCGCGATACGCGCATGGATGATGCCCATGGATTATTAGCGCGAGCGTCGTGCATTCGCACGAATCTGAAATCGTATACACCTGCGCGATCGATGCTGCTGCGCAACATCGACGCGGCGACGACGACGATCTCCGCTATGCGCGTGGATGCGTTCTGCGATGCACGTCAACGTATGCTTCGTGAGCCAATTCGCAAAACGCGAGCTGCGAGATTCTCGGATCGTTCGCAGCGAGCGCGCCCGTGCGCATCGATGCGCGCAAGCGGCGCGCACCGATGCGTTGGCGCGTATGTTCCAGCGTTATTCGCGCGCGTCCGCGTCCGCGTCGCCCGCGATGATCGCTTCCGCATTCGCGCGAATCGCCGATTCGATATACGCAGCCAGCCCTTCCGCATGTCGGTCGTAATGCGCCTGGAAGCGCGGGTCTGCGGTATACAGCGACGCGACTTGCGTATGCAGCGCTGGCGAACAGGGATAGAACCAGCGGTCGATATGCGAACGATGGTGTTCGGCCAACGCGCGGGTCGTCGCATGATCGGCGGGCAGGTTTTGTTGCATTGCAGCGAGAAATTCCGTCGAGATCGTCTCGGCTTCCTGCTCGATGCGCGCCCAGTCCTCTTTGGAATACCCGCCGGTGCGCTTCCGGGCGGTCTTCCACGCGTCGCCCTCGCCCCAGCGGCGTTCGGCTTCCTGCCCGTATTCGCCGTTGGCGAAGCGGTAGGTGCCGCGGAATAAGCTGTCGGTGGTCATGGGTGCGTTCGTCTCCAGTGCGTGAAGGGTGGCATCGACCGCTTCCAGAACCGCGTCGGCGTGCTGTCGCCGTTGCAGTAGCGCCGTACGCTGCGCCAGTAGCGCTTCGCGGCGCCGTTCCGGCGGGGCGTCGATCAGCGCGCGGACTTCGTCCAGACCGAAGCCGAGTTCGCGAAACACCAAAACTTGCTGCAAACGCCGCAAATCCTGTTCGGTGTAGAGGCGATAGCCGGCTTGGCTGCGATGCGACGGGCGTACCAATCCGATCGCATCGTAGTGATGCAGCGCGCGGATCGTGAGGCTTGTCGAAGCCGCGACGCGACCGACGGTGAGAGCGATAGACGGCATGAGGCGGTTCTGAGGAAAGGGCGATGCGGGCGGCAGCATGCGGCCCGACGTCGCGTGAGGGTCAAGCCCTCGGGTCGGTCGG
>JADZBF010000499.1 GCA_020852215.1 Lysobacter sp.
CCATGGCGAAAGCCTTGGCCTACACCGAGAACGCCGCCGCCGTGAAGCACGCCGCGTTCAAGCCGGGCAGCAGCTGCGCCAACTGCAATCTCTACAAGGGCGTCAAAGGCCAAGCCTACGGCCCGTGTTCGATCTTCCCGAAGAACACCGTCGCCTCGAAGGGCTGGTGCAGCGCTTGGGCGAAGAAGCCGTAAGTCTCGCTTCCGGTTTCGAAGAAACAAAAACGGCGCGGGTGACCGCGCCGTTTTCGTGTGCGACATCGGACGCGCTTACGGCCCGGTGTTCGGACCTTCCTGCACCAGCGGGTCGGCGGCCAGCTTCGGATCCTTGCTGTGCCCGTGCAACAGATGCTCGTTGCCCGGCGCGAGATGGCTGCGGCGACGCGCGTAGGCGAAGTACACGATCAGGCCAAGGACCGCCCAGAAGCAGAAGAACTTGATCGTCGGGTTCCAGCCCAGGCTGAAGAACAACAGCACGCAGCCGGCCATCGCCAGCGGGCCGACGATCCAAACGAGCGGCGTGCGGAACGGGCGCGCGCGGTTCGGTTCGGTCTTGCGCAGGATCATCACGCCGGCGGCGACCATGAAGAACGCGAACAAGGTGCCGGCGTTGGAAATGTCGGCCAGGATGTCGACCGGGAACACGGCGGCGAAGAACGACACGAAGATGCCGGTGATCCAGGTGATGACGTGCGGCGTGTGGTACTTCGGATGCACCTTCGCCAAGCTGTCCGGCAGCAAGCCGTCGCGGGACATCGTGAACAGGATGCGGGTCTGGCCGAACATCATCATCAGCACCACCGACGGCAGCGCCAGAATCGCCGCGCCGGCCACCAGATCGCCGATCCGCGGCCAGCCGATTTCGCGCAACACGAAGGCCAGCGGCTCTTTCGACTGCGATAACACACCGCCGGGTTGCGCGCCCATGGCGCCGACCGCGGCGTAAGCCACCAGCAGATAGAACACGGTGCAGATGGCGAGCGAGCCGATCAGGCCGATCGGGATATTGCGGTTCGGATTTTTCGTCTCTTCCGCCGCCGTCGATACGGCGTCGAAGCCGACGTAAGCGAAGAAGATCGATGCCGCCGCGCCCAATACGCCGACGCCGCCGAGCGGCGTGCCCCAGCCGTTGGGCAGCATCGGCGAGAAGTTGCTGCTTTCCACGGCGGGGAAGGCCAGCGCGACGAAGGCGGTCAAGGCCGCGATTTTGATCATCACCAACACGGCGGTGACTTTCGCGGACTTCGATGTGCCCAGCACCAACAGCATCGTGACCAGCAACGACAGCAGGAAGGCGATCAGATTGAAGCCGCCCTTATGCGCGACGCCGTCGACCATGCGCACGGTGGTTTCGCCGCTCGCGAGTTGCTCGGTATAGAAAGGACCGGCAAGGAGGAAATCGGGCAGAGCGAATCCGTGGTGCGCGAGGAAGCCGTTCGCGTAACCCGACCATCCGACGGATACCGCGCCGGCCGCCACCGCATATTCCAGAATCAGCGCCCAGCCCACCATCCAGGCGATCAATTCGCCCAGCACGGCGTACGAATAGGTGTAAGCCGAACCCGAGACCGGCACCATCGCCGCGATTTCGGAGTAGATCAGCGCGGTGAGCGCGCAGACCGTACCGGCGATGATGAAGGAGTACATCATGCCGGGGCCGGCTTTATTCGCCGCGACTGCGGTGAGTACGAAGATGCCGGTACCGATGACCGCGCCGATGCCCAGCATGGTCAGATCGAAGGCGCCGAGTTGGCGCTTGAGCGACCGTTTTTCTGCGGTCTCCAGAATCAGATCGAGCGGTTTTTTTCGCTGGAACAGCATTGACGACTCCCCGGTCAGGCGAACGATGGATGCCGGCATCCAGGCACGGCATCGGAACCCGGCGACCATACCCGGCCCGCCGTCCCCGCACAAGCGCGCAGCGCGGCGGCGCCGACCGGACGGTATGATCATCGCCCGTTCGACTGTGGTGCGATGCAGCATGAATACGACCGACGCGCTCCTCCGCCTGCGACGTGGTTTCGACGATTACGCCGGTCGGTGGTCCGACGAGATCGCGGTGTCGGCGGCGTTCTGCGCATTACTGGAGGAGGCGTCGCCGCCCGCCGCAGCCGATCCTTTCGTCCGCGCGCGCCTCGCCGGCCACTTCACCGCCTCCGCGTGGTTGGTCGATCGTTCTGGAAACCGACTGCTGATGACGCATCACCGCAAACTCGACCGCTGGCTGCAACTCGGCGGGCACGCCGACGGCGACCGCGATTTGGCGGCGGTCGCGCTGAAAGAGGCGGAGGAAGAATCGGGGCTGACCGATTTGGTGGTGGAGCCGACGATCTTCGACCTCGACCGGCACTGGATTCCCGAGCGCGGCGATGTGCCGGGGCATTGGCATTACGACGTGCGTTATGTGGTGCGCGCGACCGGCAGCGAGGCGTTCGCCGTCGGCGACGAATCGCACGATCTGGCGTGGCGCGAGATCGCGGGCTTACTCGACGACGCGAGCATCGACCCCTCCATCGCCCGCATGGCGAGGAAATGGGCGAGTCGATGCGCATCGTCGATGCTGGCCTGCGATGGCGATTGAAGCGCTTTGGAAATGATGCCGCGCCTGCGGCTGTGGAGCGTCTCGCTTCGGTGATCGGCCGGCCCGCGATAGGGATGAAAGCGCCTTGGAAAGGATGCCGCGCCTGCGGCTGTTGAGCGTCCCGCTTCGTAGTTCGGCCCTTCCGGGCCTCCCACAATCGAGTTTCTTGGGGGTTGTGATCGG
>JADZBF010000500.1 GCA_020852215.1 Lysobacter sp.
GCCTCGAACGTGCCGTTGACGCCTCGATGCGCCAGATAGACGAGAGCCGCAAGCAGCAGCAACAACCCGATAAAGCCGAGCAGACCGGCGACGCCGTGCAGCGCATAACCGATCGGCGTACATCGACAGAAGCCGATGCGCTCCACCTCGTCGCTCCACATCGGTTGAACGAACATTCCGCCTCCGGGCTGTCGAACACTGTGGCTCGAGTTTAACCAAAACGCAGGACGCAGAGGCGCGGCGCCCGCGCGACAGCGGGGCTGCCTGAGGCGGCCCCGCCCATGAGCGTTCGCGAGTTGCGGACGTACCGCCTTCGCGTTCGTGCGATGTCGCCGATGCGACGATTACGGCAGGATTTCGTCCTGCTGCGAGCAATACCCCGGTGCCGGGTCGCTCACCGCCAGCAAGTCGAAGCTGGTGTCGTACACGTACAGCCGTGCGACGAGCGGCCCCGGATAGCGCGGACACCAAAACGTGCAGATGTTCTGATCCGTGCAGTCTGGAAAGATCGGATCGATGCCGTTGCCTTCGAACGACCACATCAACCGCACCGGGCCGCTATCGCTACCGCCATAGCCGGCGCAGATGTTGGTTTGCAGGCTGCAGTCCGCCTACGCATACGATGCGGCCGACGCGACGCCCGATGCGCCGAACGACAGCAGCAGCGCCGAGAGTGCGGCGGCGGTAACACCGGAAAACAAACGTTTCATGGGTTTTCGCTCCTTGAAAGTTGCGGAGATTCCCCGTGGCCATGCCTCATGCATCGGCTTCCCCCGAACCCGGCGAGGCTCGCGAAGCGCCGCATCGACGACGCGGCGATGTCGATGCTGGCAATCATCGCCGCATGCGGAACGGCTATCGGTCACAACCGCCGACGAGCGGGCGGTTGTGCGATGCTGAATAGGTGCGTGACGATTGCACGTACATGGTCGAGTGGCGGAATCGCTGAAAGCATGGTCGGTGTCGCTATCGAACGAGCCGTTGCGCGCCGCCCGGCGACGCGTAACGGAAACCGCTGTGCGGATTCTGTCCTTGCGCTTTCTTTTTGCCGGAATGCCCCGGCTTCCGGTACATACTACGGGTGTTGCGAAACGACGCTGTGGCGGGCCGTACGTGCCCGCGTCGTGCGCGACTTCCACGAACGCAGGCAACGAGGAGACGATGCGATGAATATGAATCCAGTCGGTTGGTTCGAGATTTACGTACACGATATGCCGCGCGCCAAAGCGTTCTACGAACGCGTGTTGGGACGCGCGTTGACCCTGTTGCCGACCGAAGGTATGGAAGGCCCCAGTATCGAGATGTACGCGTTCGCGATGAGCGAAGAACCGCTTCCTGGCGCCAGCGGGGCGTTGGTGAAGATGGAGGGTTTCGCGCCGAACGGCAACGGCATACTGGTGTATTTCTCCTGCGAAGACTGCGCGGTCGAAGCAGGCCGTGTGGAAGCGGCGGGCGGCCGCATTCAGCAACAGAAAATCTCGATCGGCCCCTACGGTTTTTGCGCGCTCGCGGTCGACACCGAAGGCAACATGTTCGGTTTGCATTCGATGCATTGATGCCGCGGTCGGCGCTGACGGGCGTCGACGGCATCGTTGCGTACGTAAAGCCAACGTGGATTTCGATGCGATGGCATAGGACGGAACCGCCGAAGGCGATTCCGTCTTTGCTATGGCGAATATCTCGGGTGGCGAAATCCGCTTCGCGGGTTCGGCCCTACGATTTCGGTATTCGACGATGGCATCCGTCTCGCGGATTACGCGCCTGAGAAGTCGGCCTAATCGTGCGGGTAGTGTCGTTGCTGGAAATATCGATGAAATGACGAGTGCGGCCAATCCGCGACATTCGCGACGAGACCATGCTTCACAGGGTTGTAGTGGATGTAATCGACATGACGCCAAAGATCGACCTCGTCGCGGATCGCATGCTCCCAATAACGTCGCTGCCAGATGCCACGCTCGCCGCGCACGATCCGCGCGGATGAGCGATGCTCCGTTTTTTCGATACCGAGGCTGAAATCGGTCTTGATTCTGCGCCAGCGCATGGCGAAATCGGCATCGCCCTCCGGCAGTCGCCAAATCCAGTGCATGTGCTCGGGCAACACCACCCATGCCATGATCGAGAACGGGCGGCGGCCGCGTTCGCGCGCGACGCAATCGCGAAGTCGGTCGATCTCGCGAACCAGCAGATCGTTATCGCGTCGTTGCAATAAGTTGACCGTGAAAAACCATGTGCCGCCGGGCACCCAAAGTCGTCGATAGTTCGGCATAGTGCCCAGCATCGGATACGTGCGATGCGAGCAACATCGGCGAAACATACATAACCTCGTCAGAAAACTCCGACACGCAACATCATGGCGGCCGTAGGGCGGAACCGCCGAAGGCGATTCCGCCAATGAGTTGGTGAATACGTCGGGCGGCGGAATCCGCTTTGCGGGTTCCGCCCTACGGATGCGACATATGGTTTTCGCGAACCTCACCTCCCCGAATGCCCCGTCTCGTCGTATTCGCGCGGGGCCAGCATCTGCGGTTGGATCAGGGCGATGAAGTCGCGGGCTTGCGATGAGAGGTATTTGCCTTTGCGCATCACCACGCCGTAGCTGCGCGAGGGGAAGTATTTCGCGAGCGATCGGGCGGCGAGGCGGGTGCGGTCGGCGTCGGTGAGGCAGATCGAGGTGACGATGCTGATGCCCAGGCCCATCGCGACGTATTGCTTGATGACTTCCCAGCCGCCGACTTCCAGCGCGACGGTGTAGGGGACGCGGTTTTGTTGGAACACCAAGTCGACGAGGCGATAGGTGGTGAGTCGCTTCGGCGGGAGGATCAGGCCGTAGGGCGAGAGGTCGTCGAGTTTCAGTTCGGGCTTGGTCGCCAGCGGATGCGTGGGCGTGGCGATCAGCATCGGTTCGAAGCGATAGACGGGCGTGTAGTCGAGGTCGCTGGGCACGTCCAGCATCGAGCCCAC
>JADZBF010000501.1 GCA_020852215.1 Lysobacter sp.
GGTCGTCCGCTGCTGATCATGTATCGGCCCTCGCTGTTGCCGGATGCGCGCCGCACTTTGGAGACGTGGCGTCGCCGCGCGCGCGAAGCGGGCCTCGGCGAGTTGTTCCTGGCGATGGTGCAATTCGATATCGAGGACCCGCGCGCGTATGGGTTCGATGCCGCGCTGGAATTCCCGCCGCACAAATTGGCGCGGCACATGCCGCCGATCAATCAGACGCTGGAGATCGTCAATCCCGACTATGCCGGTATGGTCCTGGATTATCGGGAGTTGGCGCGGCGCGCGATGGCGTGGCCGGTGCCGGACTATCCGCTGTTCCGTGGTTTGTCGCCGGGTTGGGACAACGAAGCGCGCAAACCCGGTCGCGGCTACGCTTTCGCGCATGCTTCGCCTGCGGCCTATCGCGAGTGGCTCTCTTCCTGCGCCGATTACGCCGCCGCGCATCCGGTGGCAGGCGAGCGCGTGGTCTTCGTCAACGCTTGGAACGAATGGGCCGAAGGTGCGTATCTCGAGCCCGATCGTCGCTACGGCTACGCCTATCTGCACGCCACACGCGCCGCGCTGAGCGGCGATGCCGCGCCGCTGCGTATCGCGTTGATCTCGCACGACGCGCATCCTCATGGCGCGCAATATCTGGCGCTGAATCTGTTGCGCGAGTTGCGGCGCATGGCGGTGGATGTCGAGGTGCTGCTGCAGGGCGAAGGGCGCCTGGAAGCGGAGTTCGCTGCGCTCGCGCCGTTGCATCGCTTGTATGCGCTTCGGCCCGACCAGATCGCCGCGTTGGCCCTCGATCTGCGCGCGCGAGGCGTGCAGGCGGTCATCGCGAACACGGCGGTGTCCGGTCGTGTCGTCGCCGCGCTGCATGCTGCGGGGTTGCGCGTGGTGTCTCTGATCCACGAACTGCCGGGCGTGATCGCCGAATATGGCCTGGAAAACGCGTTGCGGACCTTGGGCGAGGTCAGCGCACGCATCGTCGCGCCTTCCGTGGCGGTGCGCGACGGTCTGTCGGGATTGCTGCCGAGCGACGTCGTGCGCGACAAACTCGTGCTGCGCCCGCAGGGCCTGTTCACCCGCAGCCGTTATCGCGGCGTGGACGATCTCGCGCCCGCGCGCACTGCGCTGCGGCGCAAGCTGGGATTGGCCGATGACGCCGCGGTCGTGCTGGCGGTGGGCTATGCGGATCGCCGCAAGGGTCTGGACTTGCTGGCGCAAGCGGCGATCGTCGCTTGCGCGCGCCATCCGGATTTGCATGTGGTCTGGGTCGGTCATCGCGAAGTCGGGCTGCAACCGGAGGTGGACGCGCTGCTCGTGCAGGCCGACATCGCGTCGCGTTTCCACTTCGTCGGTCTGGATTTCGATACCGACGATTACTACGCCGGCGCGGATGTTTATGCGCTCGCGTCGCGCGAGGATCCGTTTCCCTCGGTGGTGTTGGAAAGCTTGTCGGTGGGCACGCCGGTGGTCGCGTTCGCCGGAACCGGCGGCGGCGCCGATTTGATCGACGGCCGCGCGGGATTGGCGGTGCCGGCCTTCGATGTCGAGGCCTATGCCACCGCTTTGTTGCGGGTCGTCGACGATGCGCCGCTTCGTGCGCGTTTGGGCGAGGCCGGGCGCGCATTGGTGAACCGGGATTTCTCGTTCCGTCGTTATGCCTTGGATCTGCTCGACTTCGCGGGGCATCGATCGCCGCGCATTTCGGCGGTGGTGCCCAACTACAACTACGCGCACTACCTGCCGCAGCGGCTGGAGAGTTTGTCGGCGCAGACGCTGCCGCTGCTTGAGATATTGGTGCTCGACGACGCTTCCACCGACCACAGCCTTGAGGTGCTGCAGACCGAACGCGGTCGCATTCACCCGGAACCGGAGCTGCTGCGAAATGCGCACAATTCCGGCTCGGTGTTCCGGCAGTGGGCGGCGGGCGTTCGCCGCGCGCAGGGCGAATTCGTCTGGATCGCCGAAGCCGACGATCTGGCGCATCCGCAGATGCTGGCCGCGCTCGCGCAGCCGATGCTGGCCGATCCCAGCATCGTGATGGCGTACTGTCAGTCCGAACAAATGGACAGCGACGGCGGTACGCTCGCGCCGGATTATCTTGGCTACACCGACGATCTGGACACGCGACGTTGGCGTTCGGCGTACACCGCCAGCGGCGCCGAGGAAGCCGCGCACGCGCTCGCGGTGAAGAACACCGTGCCCAACGTCAGCGCTGCGTTGTTCCGGCGCGATGCGCTGCTGGCGGTGCTGGACGCGCACGAGGAGGACATCGTCTCCTATCGCGTCGCGGGCGATTGGGTCGTGTATCTGCACTTGTTGACGCGCGGCCGCATCCATTTTCACCCGGAGCCGCTCAATCGTCATCGTCGCCATGCCGCCAGCGTCACCACCGCGCTCAATCGGCAGCGGCATTACGACGAGGTCGTGGCCGCGCAAGCGATCGCGCAACGCCTGTATCCGTTGGACGCGAGCGTACGCACCGCGGCCGCCGAGTACGCCGAGCGTTTGCGCGTGCAGTTCGAACTGCCGTCCGCGGCGTCGGTGGAGGCGTAGACGATGGCGACGCGCGCGCTCGTGGTCGGCGGCAACGGCTTCATCGGTTCGCACCTGGTCGAGCGTCTGCGCGCCGACGGTTATGCGCCGACGGTGCTCGACCCTGGTCCGCCTCGCGCCGA
>JADZBF010000502.1 GCA_020852215.1 Lysobacter sp.
GCCAGGGCATGGCGTTGTCGCGGCCGATGGCGCGATTGCGGTCGAGCGCGGCGATCAAAACGAATTCGGTCATCGCGTTCGCGACAGGATCACACCGCCACCGGCGCTTTGATCGCCGGATGCGGGTCGTAGCCTTCAATGGCGATATCGTCGTAGGCGAAACCGAAGATGTCGCGCACGTCGGAGTTCAAACGCAGATGCGGCAACGGTTTGGGCGCGCGCGACAGTTGCTCGCGGGCTTGATCGAGGTGATTGGAGTACAGATGCGCATCGCCCAGCGTATGCACGAAATCGCCGACACCCAAGCCGCAAACCTGCGCGACCAGATGCGTGAGCAAGGCGTAGCTGGCGATATTGAAGGGAACACCGAGAAAAATATCGCCGCTGCGTTGGTAAAGCTGGCAACTGAGTTTGCCGTCCGCGACGTAGAACTGGAACATCGTGTGGCAGGGCATCAGCGCCATCCGCGGCAAATCCGCGACGTTCCAGGCGCTCACGATCAAGCGCCGCGAATCGGGATTGCGCTGGATTTCTTCGACCACCCAACGCATCTGATCGATTTCGATGCCGTCGGCGCCGACCCAGCGTCGCCATTGCTTGCCGTAAACCGGGCCGAGTTCGCCATCGGCATCGGCCCATTCGTCCCAGATGCTGACCTTGTGTTCTTTGAGATAGGCGGTATTGGTCTCGCCTTTCAAGAACCACAGCAACTCATGCACGATCGAGCGCAGATGCAGTTTCTTGGTGGTGACCAGCGGGAAACCGTCGTTCAGATCGAAGCGCATCTGCCAGCCGAACACGCTGCGCGTGCCGGTGCCGGTGCGGTCGGCCTTTTCGTGGCCGTGTTCGAGCACGTGCTGGAGAAGATCGAGATACTGGCGCATCGAGGAATTCTTGTAGAAGCGGCTTCAGCCGCGATCGTTCGCGGCGGCGGCGGCCGGCGGCGCGGCCGGCATCAGCACGGGCGACTTGCGCGACAACCACAACAAACCGAGTCCCAACGCGACCAGCGGCAGCGTCAACACCTGCCCCATCGTCAGCCAACCGAAGGCGAGATAGCCGATCTGCTCGTCCGGCAAGCGCACGAATTCGATCAGGAAACGAAAACAGCCGTAGCACAGCGCGAACACGCCGGACACCGCGTAGCGATGACGCGGCTTGCGCGAGAACCACCAGAGAATGCAGAACAGCGCGACGCCTTCCAATGCGAATTGGTACAACTGACTCGGATGCCGCGCCAGCGCATCGAACGCGCCGGTGGCGTGCTGCGCGCGCAGGGTGGCGGCATCCATTTGCGCCATGCCGGCTTCCGCATAGGGAAAGACCACGCCCCAGCCGGCTTCGGTGTATTTGCCCCACAGCTCACCGTTGACGAAATTGCCCAATCGGCCGAGACCGAGCCCCGGCGGCACCAACGGCGCCAGGAAGTCGATGATGTCGAAGAAATGCATCTTGTATTTGCGCGACCACCACAGGCCCGCGGCGAGCACGCCGAGCAATCCGCCGTGGAAGCTCATGCCGCCCTGCCAAATCTTGAAGATCAGCAGCGGCTCTCGCAGGTAATTGTCGAGATCGTAGAACAGCACGTAGCCGATGCGCGCGCCGAAGATCACACCGAGCATGCTGTAGAACAACAGGTCGCTGTAGGCCTGCTCGTCCACGCCGGGCATGCGGCCGGCACGCACCCGGCGACGGCCGAGCACCCAGGCCGCGGCGAAGCCGAGCATGTACATGATGCCGTACCAATGCACCTTCAGCGGGCCGAGCGTGAACGCGATCGGGTCGATCTGGTGCAGGTAGGTCATCGGAGCCGGGGTCGTCGACGGGGGCGCCTATTGTGCCGGAGGACGCCCGCGCGCGCAGGCTGCGGCGACATCACCATCCGCCCGAGGCGCCGCCGCCGCTGCTTCCGCCTCCGCCGCTCGAACCGCCGGAGGAGCCGCCACCGCCCAATCGGTATCGTTGTCGCGAGCGGCTTCGCGTTCTCGACGCTCGCGTTCCTGCCGACGACGCACCGCCTCCGGATCGTTCGGGTCGAAGGTGAGCTCGTCGGGATTCCATTGGCGGCCCGGATCGCTCGGACCTCTGGCGCGATCAGGCCTCTGGGCGGCGATTTGTCGGTGGAGGTGCAACGGAAGAAGTAAGGCTATGAGCAGTGCCATTAACACCAATATCAATATGAGCAGTGTAGAAAATGCACTGGAGGAACGATGTTGCGCGCGCGGCGCGGGCAACGGCTCGCCGTTCATCAACGACGCCAACACCGACGGGGCGTCGTCGAGCCCGCCGGCGAAATCGCCGCGGCGGAATTTCGGCGTCAGATATTCGTCGATCAAACGCTGCGCGGTGGCGTCCGGAATCTTGGCTTCGAGACCGGTGCCGACGTGGACGCGCATGCGGCGGTCGTCCTTGGCGACGACGATCAACAGGCCGTCGTCGAAACCGCGGCGCCCGAGTCCCTGCGTATCGAACACGCGCTGTGCGTAGTCCGCGACGTCCTCCGGTGCGGTCGTCGGCACGATCAGAATCTGCAATTGCGCGCCGCTGCGTTGGCGCAGTTCCGACGCGCGCGCATCCAGACGCTGACGACCCTGCATCGACAGCGTGCCGGTGATGTCGACGACCGGCTCGTCCAGACGTGGAATCGACGAGAGCGCGGCGGCTCGCTGCGCAAACGCGGGCGCCGTCGCGAAGCACGCGAGCGCCATCGACAGCACCGCAGACAGGGCGAAAAGAGACGAACGTATCGACAACGGTCGCATCACGATGTTCTCCCGAAGCGCATCGACGCGCAGGGATAAAAAACGAGCGAAGCGACCGCGAACGGACGATGCGCACGACAACGCAGTGTTCCGTTCGATCTTCGAATCGCCGGCGCGGCATTTCGCGCGCCGGCGCTACGCCCTCACTCCGCGACGAGACGCTGCTGCGCGCGCTTTTTCGCCCACAGATTCAGCATTTCGACCGCTGCGGAGAAGCCCATGGCGAAGTAGATATAGCCTTTCGGCACATGCGCCTCGAAGCCTTCGGCGACCAGGAATGCGCCGACCAGCACGATGAACGCGAGCGCCAGCATTTTGATAGTCGGATTGTTGTCGATGAATCTGCCGATCGGCGTCGCCGCCAGCAGCATCACCACGACCGCCAGCAGGATCGCCGCGACCATCACCGGGGTCTGGTTGGCCATGCCTACAGCCGCGATCACCGAATCGAGCGAGAACACGATGTCGATCACCGCGATCTGCGCGATCACCGCCCAGAACGCGTTCTTGGGTTTGGTGTCGATGTCCTCGCCTTCGCCCTCGCCCTGCAGGATGTCGCGAATTTCGCCGGTGCCTTTGACCAGCAGGAACACGCCGCCGAGGATCAGCACCAGATCGCGCACCGAAATGCCTTGGCCGAGGACGGTGAACAGATCGCGGGTCAGCCCTGCCAGCCACGCCAGCGTGAGCAACAGCGCGACGCGGGTGATGCAGGCGACGGCGATACCGAATTTGCGCGCTTTCTCGCGCCTCTCGTACGGCAGCTTGGAGACCGCGATCGAAATGAACACGAGATTGTCGATACCGAGCACGATCTCGATCGCGCTCAAGGTGATCAGGGTGATCCACGTCTGCGGATCGGACAGCAATTCCAACATGAATATCGGTTCCTAACAGGTTATTGAAAAACGCATATCCAGCGCGTCGTTCAGGTCGCGCGTCCGGCGTTGGCGGATTGTGTTTCGACAGCCCGCTCAAAGGGTTTCGTCGGCGAAGCGTCGGGATCAGAGCAAGCGTTCGCCGAGGATCAACGCCCACACCAACAACACATTCATCATCAGCACGAACACCGCAGCGGAACCCATGTCTTTCGCGCGACCGGCCAATTCGTGGAATTCGGGGCCGTAGCGTTCGATCACCGCTTCTATCGCCGAGTTCAGCAATTCCGCGCTCAACACCAGCAGGCAACTGCCGATCATCAGCGCGCGTTCGATCGCGTTCTCACCCAACCACAGCGCCACGGGGGTCAAGACGGCCAGAAGATAGACCTCCAGCCGAAACGAGGACTCGTGCAGCCAGGCGGCGCGCAGGCCCTGCATCGACCAGACGGCGGCCTTGAAGATGCGGCCCGGCGTGCGCGGCAAATGCCCGGTGTGGTCCGCCATCTCAGCCACCTCGCCTATTGGCGCGCAGGCGAGCGGGGCGCGGCCGGGCGGCGACTGGCGACATGGGCGGAATCTCGTGCGAAATGGCCGACGATTTTGCCACAAGCCCGGCGATGGCCGGGCGCGAACGACAGTCGCGGGCGTCGATCCTGCAAGTTGAGGGCTTCGGAGACGATGACGACCGTTGGCGGCGAGCCCCAGGGGCCGCTCTGCGGCGGCGCTGGGGCCGGCCCCTCATCCGGCGCTGCGCGCCACCTTCTCCCCGCCATGCGGGGAGAAGGAAGTCTGAATCGATGCCGCACCTTCCGAGTCCTGCGTTCCGAACCATGCGCTCCGACCTCTACGCTCCGACCTCTACGCTCCGACCTCTACGCTCCGGCCCCTACGTTCCGATCCCTACGTTCCGGCCCCTACGTTCCGATCCCTACGTTCCGATCCCTACGGTCCGATTCCTACGTTCAGAGCCGCGCGCTCCGAACCGAACGTTCCAACGCGGAAGGCTTCTCCCTTCTCCCCGCATCGCGGGGAGAAGGTGGCCGAAGGCCGGATGAGGGGCACGCCGTGAGTGAGGTTGCAGTGTTCGAGCAAGGTTTCAGCGTGCCCGCAGCGCCAGCCGCAGCTCGGCCTCCAGACCGCCGCCCTCGCGATTGCGCAGTCGCAGCGCGCCGCCGTGCACGATAGCGACGCGCGCCACGCTGGCCAGCCCCAGCCCGCTGCCGGCAGTACCTCGGGCGGTGTCCACGCGATGGAACGGGCGGCCGAGGTCGTTCAGCCGCTCCGGCGGCACGCCCGGGCCGCGGTCGGCGATCCGCAGTCGCCAGCCTTCAGGTAGCCCGAGTTGAGATTCTGATTCGGATTTGATCTCGGATTTGGATTCGACCCCGGATTCAGCGGCGCAAGCCTCCAAGTGCGCCTCGAACGGCGCGCCGCCGTGTTTGACGGCATTGGCGACGAGGTTCCCGATCGCGCGCCGCAGCGCCAACGGACGGCCGCGCAGAATGGCGTGCTCGGGCGCGGACACGGCCCAAACGCGACCTTCGCGCGCTTCGCGGTCGACCTGTTCGCGCAGCAGCTCGGCCAGATCGACCTCCGCATCGGCCTCATCGCGGCCGTCGCGGACGTAATCGATGAACTGGCCGACGATCGCATCGATCTCGTCGATATCGTGCTCCATCGCCTCGCGCGCGTCGCGGTCGGCGTCGGTTTGTTCGATCAACGCCAAACCGTACCGCAGCCGCGCCAGCGGCGTGCGCATATCGTGCGAAAGCCCGGCCAGCATCAACTCGCGATCGCGCGCGACGGCGCGGGTCGCGTCCGCGGCCTGCGCCAGGGAATCCTGCAACTCGCGCATTTCCGCGCTGGCGAAGCGAAGCGGCGGCGGCGCTTCGCCGGCCACGATCGCGGGGGCGGCGTCGGCCAGCCGTCGCAGCGGACGGGTCAGCGTGCGCGCGAAGATCGCGGCCGCCGCCAACACCAACGCGACGATTGCGAACAGCGACAGCGCCATGCCGCGCTTGAACGGCTCGGCGCCGGTCAACAACGGAATGCCGATCCAGCCATCCGCATTGCGCGTGCGGATCCACAACCGCGGCGGAGCGCCGCTCAATCGCATCGCGCGCCCCGGCAGACGCGCGCCGATCGAAGTTTCGATCTTGCGCAGCCAGGGCATGCTCGCTCGCGATTCGCGCGGCAAGGTGTTGCGCAGATGTAGGCCCAACCGGCGCAACTGCGCGTCGGCCGCGGCGCGGTCGGGCTCGGCCAGCAACGCGTCGGCGGCGATCACCTGCGCATGCAGCATGCGTGCCGTGCGCTGGGCGCTGCTGTCGCGCGTCGTCCAACCGAACGCGAGCGCGGTGGCGGCCACCGAGGCGATCACCACCGCCGCAAGCAACAACAGCAGTCGCGAGTGCAGCCGGTCGAACAACCCCACGAAGGCGGCTCGTCCGAACGCGGGTTTCGAAGCGCCGCGCGAGCCGGCGCTCATGCGCGCGGCTCCATGCTGTTGTTGGGCGCGCTGTCGTTGGGCGCGCTGTTGTCGGGTACGAACACGTAGCCGGTGCCCCACACCGTCTGCAACCAGCGCGGATGTTTCGGATCGTCTTCCACCAATTTGCGCAATCGGCTGATCATCACGTCCATGCTGCGCTCGAAGGCGTCGTGCTCGCGGCCGCGCGCCGCGCTCATCAGTTGATCGCGCGTCAGCGCTTGCCGCGGGCGCTGCACCAGCGCCGCAAGCACCGCGAATTCGCCGGTAGTCATGCGCAGTTCGCCGCCGTCGCGATGCAGCGTGCGCGCGCCGAGATCCAACACGCAGCCGCCGAATGCGATACGCCCGCCGTCTTCTTTCGGCGCGCCGGGCGCGGACCGGCCGCGACGCATCACGGCGCGGATGCGCGCGACCAATTCGCGCGGATTGCCCGGCTTGGGCAGGTAATCGTCGGCGCCGATCTCCAAACCGACGATGCGATCCACCTCGTCGCCCTTGGCGGTCAGCATCACGATCGGCGTCTCCACGCCCTGGCCGCGCAAGCGGCGGCAGATCGACAAACCGTCTTCGCCGGGCAGCATCAGGTCCAGCACGATCAGATCGATGTGATGACGCGCGAGTTGACGATCGAGTTCGCGCGCATCGGCGGCGCCGAGCGGTTGGAACCCCTGTTGCTCCAAATACCGCAGCAACAACGCGCGCAAACGCTCGTCGTCGTCGACGACCAGGATGCAAGGGGCGGGCACTGCGGCGGCGGGTTTGATGTTCATGCCGCCATTGTCGCCTCCGGAGCGCGCTCGACAAGCGCTCGCCGATGCGCGCGCGGCCTCGGCGCGGGCCGAGTTGTAAACGAATGTGTCGGGTTCGCCATCGCGACATCTTCGCTTGCAGGCCGAAGCGACCCGGACACCCTTCTGCGAGCGGGTTTACGCATGCTGCGTCCACGGCGTCGCCCGACGCCGGCCCCCCCCCACGCAAAGGAATCTTCCGATGACCACGTCCGCACCGATCCGCACCCAAAGCCGCCGCACCTTCTCGCCCAAATCGCTCTATCTGGTCGCCGCCATCGCCGCGACCTTGACCGTCGCCACCGCCGTCGCCGCGCCGCGCTTCGCCAACGCCGACCGCTTCGCGCCACCCACCGCCGCAGAGCTGGGCATCGCCGGCACCCACGCCAAACAGTGGGACGCGCTGCGCCAGGAAAGCATCGCGCTGCGCCGCGTCGGTCGCGAGGACCTGCGCTCCGGCATGCAGGAGTTCCGCGTGCTGCTCGATCAGTCTTCGCCCGATCTGCGCGCGTTCTCGAACGAATCCCAGCGCCAGGTCGATGCGCACATGGCCGAAGC
>JADZBF010000503.1 GCA_020852215.1 Lysobacter sp.
ATTCCGACGGCAGCAGCGCCAGGGCTTTCAAACAGCCGTGACGATGCGCATCGCCCTGCGCGGGGCCGATCGGCGCTGGCCCCGGCAGACGCAAACGGTAGCGGCGGCCATTGCGTTCGGCGTCGTCGACCCAACGCGCCAGACGGCGGATGCGGGATTCGTAGGGCAGTGCGTTCAAGTCGTCCCAATGCAGGTCGATGTCGGCGCCCTGCGGTTGTTCGTATTCGCGCACCAACAGTTCGTCGCGCCGCGCCGATGCCTTCCACGCGATCGCGCGTCGCGCGTCGCCGCGGCGATAGGCGCGCAGATGATGCGGGTCTTCCCCAGCGGGGTGCATGCGCGCCTGCGCTTGATGCCCGGCGCCTTCGGGCAGCGGCGGTCCCTGCGTTTCGGGCGTGGGATAGACCAGCAGCGCTTGATCGGGCCAGACGTAGCTCCAGGCGAGGGCCAGTCCCAGCGGGCGCGTGGTCGAGATGCGCAAGCGCTGCGGACGCAGCCAGCCGCGGCGCTGCGTGGGGATCGTCAAGGTCGCTTCGCCGCTGCCGTGGTCGAGCGACAACATCGCGCGCGCATCGCCGCAACGCACGAGCAGGCCGCGACGCGATCGCCCGGGCTCGGCGCGTACATGCAGGCGCAGCGACAGCGTTTTCCCCGCCGCGACCGGGTCGGCGGCGATGGTGACGACGGTCATGCCCGATAACTGCAGATGCGCCGCGAACAGGCTGGTGAGTCCGGCGCCGCCCAGCAACAGCCCGAGCAGCATCGCCGGGTTGTTGGTGTAGTTCAGCGCGCCGACCAGCATCGCCGCCAGCAGCGCGGCGAAGAACGCGCCGAACCCGGTTGGCAGCACATAGATGCGGCGACGATCGAAGCGCACCGGCAGCGACTCCGCCGCGCGCGGCGGAATCCAGCGGTCGAAGCGGCTTCGGATCGCTTGCGACACCGCGTTCATGTGTCTATCGCGCTCCGCTTTCGCGCGAGTACCACAGCCGATCCGGAGCGCATCAGTCCACCGCCACCGCCTGCAGAATCGACTTGGCGAGCGTCGCCGCGTCGCCGCTTTCGGCCTCGACCACCAAACGATGCGCCGCGACCGCGACGAACAAGGCCTGCACGTCTTCCGGCAGCGCGTGCGCGCGTCCGAGCAGCAGCGCATGCGCGCGCGCGGCCCGCAGCAGCGCCAGACCCGCGCGCGGCGACAGCCCGACGCGCACGCCGGGGTGATGGCGGCTGCGCGCCAGCAGGTTCTGCACGTATTCGATCAACGCCTCGCTGGCGTGAACCGCGTTCGTCGCGCGGCGCAGGGCGCGCACGTTGTCCGCGTCCAGCACGGCGACGGCGCGCGCGATCAAATCGCGCCGGTCGGTGCCGGCGAGCAAGGCGCGCTCGGCCTCGTCCGAGGGATAACCCAATTGCAGGCGCAGCAAAAACCGATCGAGCTGCGAATCCGGCAGCGGATAGGTGCCGGCGAGATCGACCGGATTCTGCGTGGCGATCACGAAAAAAGGATCGGGCAGCGCGTGGGTGGTGCCGTCGACGGTGACCTGGTGTTCGGCCATCGCTTCCAGCAACGCGCTTTGCGTCCGCGGCGGCGCGCGGTTGATCTCGTCGGCCAGCAGCACCTGCGCGAACACCGGGCCGGGATGGAATTGGAAGCTGCGCGCCTGCGCGTCGAACACCGACACGCCGACGATATCCGACGGCAGCAGGTCCGAGGTGAATTGCACGCGCTGGAAACCGAGGCCCAGCGTGGCGGCCAGCGCATGCGCGAGCGTCGTCTTGCCCAGGCCCGGCAGGTCTTCGATCAGCACATGGCCGTCGGAGAGCAACGCGACGAAGGCGAGCCGGACCTCGCGGGCCTTGCCCAACACCAAGCCATTGACCTGCGACTGTGCGCGTTCCAGCGCTTCCCCCAGCGACGGGTCGAGCGACGTTTCGAGGGACTTTTCCGACGCGTCGTTTAGCATGTGCGAGGTCCGGGGGATGGCGTCACGTCGTTCTCCTGAGCGCTTCGAAGCGCCCCGCAGTGTACGAGACTCAGACACGATGCATCACCCGCAGTTCCAAACGGAAGGACGCGCCGGCTCGGCGCAGCGATGGTTCGTCGTCGTCTGGGCCGTGGCCGTGTTGTGCAAGTGCGTCCTCGCGATGCGCTTGCCGCTGTTCGTCGACGAGGCGTTCTATTGGCAGGAAGGTCGGCATCCGGCGTGGGCGTATTCGGATCTGCCCGGGCTGACCGCGTGGCTGACGCGCCTGGGCGTGGAACTCGGCGGGCATACGCCGCTCGGTTTGCGCTGGCCGTTTCTGCTGATCGCCGCATGCCTGCCTTGGCAGGTCGTCGCGATCGCGAAGCGGGAGGGGGCCGCGCTCGGCATCGCGCCCGCGCACGCTTGGATCGCGGGCACGTTGGCGACGTTGTTGCCCTTGCTCGGCACGCTGGGTGTGCTGGCTTTGCCCGATGTCCCGCTGGCCTTCGCGACGATGCTGTGCCTGGATGCGGGCACGCGGTTGTTGCGCGGGCCGAGCGCGTCGGCCGCGGCGATGCTCGCGGTCGGGTTGGTGATCGGCGGACTGACGCACTACCGCTTCATCGCGGTGATCGGTGTGGGGTTTTTGGCCTTGCTGCTGTCGTCGGAAGGCCGACGCGCGCTGCGCGATCCGCGGGTGTGGGCGGCGGTGGCGATCGGCGCGCTCGCGTGGTGGCCGTTGTTGTCGTGGAATCTGCAGAACGCCGATGCCGGGCTGCGGTTTCAGCTCGTCGATCGCCATCCGTGGGCGTTCCATCCCCAAGGCGCATTCTTCATCGCGGTGCAGGCGGCGATGGCGACGCCTTTGTTGCTCATCGTATTGCTGCGCGCCGGATTCGCGCTGCGCGGGCGTTCCGCACCGTCGGGCGCGCGCTATCTCGCGGTGTCGGGATTGGCGGTGTTTTTCGCGTTTTTCGCGCTGGGGTTTTTCGCCGACAGCGAACGCGTGAGTTTCCACTGGCCGGTGCCGGCGTATCTCGCGCTGTTGCCGCTGGCGCCGCTCGCGCTCTCCCGCTGGTCCGCCGGTTGGCGGCGCGCGACTTGGGCAATGGCTGCGCTCGGATTGGTCGTGGGGCTTGGCTATTTCGTGGCCGTGTCGTCGCCGGCTCTGCGCGAACGCGCCGCGAGCGGCAAAGCCTATCCCGCGAATTTCGCCGGTTGGGACGCATTGGCGCACGAAGTTGCGGCCCTGCGTGCGCGCATGCCGGCGGGCACGCGACTGCTCGCCGACGATTTCAAGATCGGCGCGGAACTGGGCTTCGCGCTGAACGACCCGCGCATCGCGGTGCTGGATCACCCGCTCAATCATCATCACGGCCGCGCGCCGCAATTGGCGTTGTGGGACTTGCAGCCGGCGCATCGGCGCGAATTCAGTGAAGTGCCGGTGTTGTTGATCGTCGGCGCCACCGATGTCGAATACAAACGGCTGCTGCGGCGCTATCACGATGTATGCGCGATGGTCGGCCCGCTGCCGCCGCCGAAGGTGTTGAACATCGATCGCGGTCGCCAGCGTTTCTTGCTGTTCGCGCT
Source organism: Lysobacter sp. (assembly GCA_020852215.1). Lineage (GTDB taxonomy): Bacteria > Pseudomonadota > Gammaproteobacteria > Xanthomonadales > Xanthomonadaceae > Lysobacter_I. The sequence goes on from JADZBF010000503.1 coordinate 3,558, forward strand.
GCCGGCGACGACGACCGAAGGTCCGTGCACGGCACCGGCGATGGCGTGGATCGATACGCCCGACGACGGGGCGACGGTAGCGCGACGTTTCGCGGTGGAAGGCTGGGCGTTCAAGGACGGCGTGGGCTTGCGTCGGGTCGAGGCGCTTGTGGATGGCCGTCCCGTCGCCGACGCGCGTTACGGCATCGCCAAGCCGGACGTGCAGGGGTTCTGGTCGACATGGCGCGAAGGCGGTTCCACCGACCCGCATCAGCCGAACGTCGGTTTTCGCGTCGAAGTGGATCTGAGCGATTCGCCGCCGGGAGAGTATCGACTCGCATTGCGCCTGCACGGCGAAGACGGCGCGATCGAAGATTGGCCGGAACGCATCGTCGTGTTGCGGTAGACGTGTTGCGGTAGAGCGGAGCGCAGCTCCGCTGAACATCACAATCGCTTCGGATGGGTTTTCAGCGGAGCTTCGCTCCGCTCTACCCAAGTCTTTAAGCGATGCGTTGTCGAACGGCGCCTTACGGAATCGCGTAACCCGCTTCGCGCAACAACCGCGCGGTGGCGATCAGCGGCAAACCGATCAAAGCGGTCGGATCCTGCGTCTCGATCGCGTCGAACAGCGCGATG
>JADZBF010000504.1 GCA_020852215.1 Lysobacter sp.
CCTTCGGCCACCCTCTCCCCGCACGCGGGGAGAGGGAAGAGCGAGAAGCGCGAGCGATCGGAGAAAACCTTCTCTCCGCACGCGGGGAGAGGGAAGAGCCAATAGCACGAGTGATCGGCGGAACCCCCTCTCCCCGCCTGCGGGGAGAGGGACGAGCGAGCGCAGCGAGCGAGGGTGAGGGGCGCTTTTCCGTCCGTGTGCGTGCAGACGAAAGCGCGAGCGCAGCGGGCGACTGAGTGGCGCTTTTCTCCCCGCACGAGGGGAGAGGGAAGCGAGCACGCAGCGAGCGACGGGCGCGCCAAGCTGATCAACTCGCCGCCAACGTTCTTTTCGCCGCGACGACGATCTTCTCCACGCTCGGCAAATACTTCATTTCGAGGCGGAACAGCGGGATATGGGTGTCGTAGCCGGTGACGCGTTCGACCGGGGCGACGAGGTCGTACATCGATTCCTCGGCGAGCCGCGCGGCGATTTCGGCGCCGAAGCCGGCGGTTTTCGGGGCTTCGTGCACGATCACGCAGCGGCCGGTTTTGCACACGGATTCGGCGATGGTAGCGAAGTCGAGCGGTTTGAGCGTCGCCACGTCGATCACTTCGGCGCTGATGCCGTCTTTCGCCAGCGCGTCGGCGGCTTCGAGGCATTCTTTGACCTGCGCGCCCCACGTCACCAGCGTGACATCGCTGCCGTCGCGCAGCACGTAACACACGTCCAGCGGCAGCGCTTCGCCGTCGTCGGGCACGAGTTCCTTGTACTGGCGATAGATGCGCTTGGGTTCCATGTAAATCACCGGATCCGGGTCGCGGATCGCGGCCAGCAACAGGCCGTAGGCGCGCTGCGGCGACGACGGCATCACCACGCGCAATCCGGGCACGTTGGTGAACATCGCTTCGTTGGCTTCGCTGTGGTGTTCCGGCGCGCGAATGCCGCCGCCCCAGGGCACGCGCAGCACCATCGGACAGGTGAGGCGGCCGCGCGTGCGATAGCGCATGCGTACGCCGTGGCAGATGATGTGATCGAGCATCGGATACACGAAGCCATCGAATTGCGCTTCGGCGACCGGACGCATGCCTTGCGTCGCGAGGCCGATGGTGAGGCCGGCGATGGTGGTTTCGTCGAGCGGCGTGTCGAGCACGCGCTCGGACCCGAAAATCTGCTGCAGGCCAGCGGTGGCGCGGAATACGCCGCCGTTGACGCCGACGTCTTCGCCGAGCACCAGCACGCGCGCGTCGGCGCGCATTTCGTAGGCCAGCGCTTGAGTGATCGCTTCGATCAGCGTGATAGGAGCTGGGGTGATCGGAGTTGGCGTGATGGGAGCCGGCGCGATATCAGCCATGCGTGCGGCCCTCCACCGGCATTGTCATTCCGAGCGCAGCGAGGAACCTGCTTGTGCTCTCGACGCAATCGAAACAGGTTCCTCGGCCTGCGGCCTCGGAATGACAGAAAAAAATTCGCTCAGCCATGCGTGCGGCCCTCCACCAATACTGTCATTCCGAGCGTAGCGAGGAACCTGCTTTTCCTTTCGACCAAATAAAAACAGGTTCCTCGGCCTGGGGCCTGGGAATGACAGAAGAAAAAGTGCTCAGCCATGCGAGCGGCCCTCCCAAGCGAGCAGCGCATCGCGCTGGGCGACGAGATCCTGCGGCAGTTCGGCGTAGAGATAATCGAACATCGCGGTGACCGGCTGCACCGGCGTTTCCAGATAAGCGTTGATTTCGACGTCGATGCGTTTCGCGCATTCGTCGGCCCAGGCCGCTTCCTGCGCTTCGTCCCACAACCCGGCAGCGGTCAGATAGGTGCGGAGGCGCGCGATGGGTTCGCGCGTCCACGCGGCTTTGACTTCGTCGTCGTTGCGATAGCGGCGGGCGTCGTCGGCGGTGGTGTGGTCGTGCAGGCGGTAGGTCATGAATTCGATCACGCTGCCGCCTTCGCCGCTGCGCGCGCGGTCGAGCGCGCGACGCATGCCTTCCAGCACCGCGATCAAATCGTTGCCATCCACTTGCAGGCAATGCAAACCGCCGGCCAGACCCTTCTGCGCCAGCGTCGGCGCGCCGGTTTGCGCTTTGCGCGGCACCGAAATCGCCCAGCCGTTGTTGATGATGCATTGCACGAACGGCAGCGCGTACGCGCCGGCGGCATTGATCGCGGCATAGGTGTCGGTTTTGGAACTGCCGCCGTCGCCGCAGGTGGCCACGCCGACGCGCGGTTCTTTGCGCAATTTGAACGCCAACGCCGCGCCTGCGGCGTGCAGGCATTGGGTGGAGATCGGCACGCACCAGGCGTAGTCGTGTTTCGGCGCTTCGGCGAAATCGTTGCCGCGTTCGTCGCCGCCCCAGTACAGCAGAATTTCGCGTGGGCGTACGCCGCGCACTAACTGCGCGCCGTATTCGCGATAGCTCGGCGCGAATACGTCTTCGGGCCGCATCGCCGTGCCGATGCCGACGTGCGTGGCCTCGTGGCCGAGGCAGGACGCGTAGGTGCCCAGTTTGCCGGTGCGCTGCAGGGCGATGGCTTTGCTGTCGAAGGTGCGCACGAACAGCATGTGCTTGAACGCCGGCAACAACGTCGCGGGGTCGCGGAAGGCGGCGGGCGGTTCGGCGACGAGCGTGCCGTCGGGGCCGAGGTATTGCAGATATTCGATTTCGAAACGTGCGGCGATAGGCATCGGATCTCTCGCTGCGCGCGACGTTCGCGCGCCGATGGGGCGATGATACTCGCCGTCGCTCGCCGCTTCGTTGCGCAGCGCGTCATGACATCGGCCGCGATTTGCGGCAGCGGTGCGTCGCGCAATCGTTCGCACGGCTTTGCGCAAAAAAGAAGCGCGGCCGGAGCCGCGCTTCTTTCCTTACCGATGTTCCTTGCGGGAACGCGTCGTTCAGATATCCGCCGACGGGTCTTCCGGCATGACCGTCGGCGCGCCGGGGCCGGTGATCGGCGCGGTTGCGCCGGTGATGGTCAGCACCCGCACGGCGGTATTGTTGGTCGACACCGGATCGGTGCCGCCGCCGCTCACCGTCGCCGTGATGTTCAGCGTGCCCGAGCGATTGGGCGCCACCACGTTGAAGGCGAAGTAGACCGCGCCGCGGTTGCGCAGCGAGCCGCTCAAGCTGCAGACCACCTGGAAGGTCGCCGTATCGCCGGTGCTGTTGCAGGTCCAGCCGGCCGGGATCACCACCGAGGTGCTGGCCACGGCGGTGTCGCCGGTCAGCGTCAGGGTGGGGTTGGTCGCCGCGTTCGGGCCGTTGTTGCGCACCGGGATGACGAACGTGGCGCCGCCGCCGGCGGCGATGACGTTGCCGCCGCCGATGCCGCCGCTGACGATCGGGCCGCCCAACAGCGAGGTCGTCAGGTCCGCAGGCGCGCCCGCGGCCACGTTCACGCTGGCGGTGGCTTGGTTGTCGCCGTTGGCCGGGTCGCTGACCTGCGACGCGACCGCCGCGGCCAGTTGCAGGGTGGTGCCGGCCAGATTGGCGCCGGCCACCACGGTCGCGGTGAACTGGGCGCTGCCGCCGTTGGCGAAGTTGGCGATGGTGCAGGTCACGGTGGTGGTGCTGGCGTTCTGCACCGGCGCGGCGCAGTTCCAGCCCGCCGCCGGGGTCACGGTCGGCGTCACCAGCGCATTGAACACCAGGGCCACCGAAGCGAACTCGGCGTCGCCCGGACCGGCGTTGGCGACGTCCACGGTGTACGTGGCGGTGCCGCCGACCGGGATCGAAGCCGGCGAACCGCTCGCGCTGACGTTGAGGTCGGCGCTGCGGAAGCCCGGTACGGTGATGCGCACGCGCACCGGGTCGTGGTCGGACACGCGCAACGCGGTGCCGGCGATGCCGAAGTTGTGCTCGCCGAACTCGGCGTTGATGCGCGCGTGGTCGACTTCGATATCGGCCGCGCCCATCACCGTGGCTTCGTTCACCACCACGTGGTCGAGCGTCTGCAGATTGCCGTCGAACACGTACGAGTAACGCTCGGGCTTGCTCGGCGTCAGCAGCGAGCCGTCGATCAGCGGCGTGGTGATCGGGCTGGCAGCGTAGGTCAGCACCATCGGTTCGGGCGCCGCGTCGCCGCGGATGATGCCCATCACGTCGACGTAACCGTCGTTGAACTCGAAGGCGTTGAAGTCGCCGAGCAGCACGATGCGTTCGTTCGGGTCGGCGGTCTGGCGCGCCTGCACCAGATCGGCCAGGAACACCGCCTGCTGGGCGCGCTTGGCGCTGACGCGCGCGTTCTCGTTCGGCCAGCCGCTGCTGCCCGGGCCGGCATCGCCGATGCCGTTGAGCGAACGCAGATGGTTGATGTACGCGGTGACCGGGTAGGTCGCGCCGTTGGCGCCGTGCACGATCGCGCGCAGCATCAGCGGCGGACGGTCGTTGAGCAGACTGGTGCTGCCGTCGGGGTTCGACAACAGCGTGTCCTTGCCGAACTGCGTGACTTCGAGCACTTCGACGCGGGTCGTGCTGCCGACGGTGCGGTTGCTGACCAGGAAGCCGACGTTGATACCGCCCACGTCGTTGCCCTGCACCAGGTACGGCACGTAGGCCGGCGCGGTCGCGCAGGTGCTGTTGATGCGATCGGCCAGCAGGCCGAGCACGCGCAGGTTCTCCACTTCCACCACGCCCAGAATGTCCGGCGTTTTCAGGAAGTCGCAGATCGCCAGCGAGGTCTTGGTCAGACGCTTGTCGAGCGCGGCGGCGGTGAGCGTCGGCGCACCGTTGCTGTTGTTGACCTCGTCGAAGAACCGCAGCAGGTTGAACGCGCCGATGGTGACATCGGCGTAGCCCGCGGTGGACACGGCGGCCGGGGTTTTGCCGCCGGTCGCGACCAGCGTGCCCGCATCCGGCAGGATCGCCCACACGCCGCTGAAGTAATCCATCACGCCGACCATCGACACCTGCGTGTCGGCGTCGATCGCGGCGGCCGTGGCGCCGATCTGGCCGCGGCTGCGGACCATCAGGCGTTCGGCGTTGTGGTCGAAGCGTGGCGGGGTTTTGCCGCCCGGGATCGGGAACAGGTCGAGCACGTCGATGCCTTCCTCGCGGAACGGTTTGTCGACGCCCGACAGCACGATCTGGAACACGCCGGTGGTGGTCGCGTTGGCGCTGGACTCGGAGATATTGCCGTCCGAACCGGAGATGGCGGTGGCGTTGGCGACGCTCACGCGCATGCCTTCGTACTTCTCGGCCGTGCCCGGCGTGGACGTGTCGTCGAAATCGGCGCTGGTCAGCGCGATCGCCGCCGGCAGCGGATTGCCGGTCGACAGCACCTGGATCGAAGTGACGAAACCGATTTCGGTGATCGACAACTGATTGAGGTTGGTGCTCGGGGTGAATTCCGTCACCGTGCCGGTCACGCGCACGCGATTGCCCACGGTGGCGGTCGCCGGCGGCGCGGTGGAGGTGAAGATGAAGATGCCTTCCGAGGTGTTCGGATCGGCGTCGACGTTGGCGTCGGGCGTTTGCAGGAAGAAGCCGTTGTTGAACTTCTGCGCGGTGACGATGCCTTCGGTAGTGACGATCGCGCCGTTGAGCGGCGAGGTGAGGCCCGTGCCCTGGATTTCCGCGATCGACACGACGCTCACGTCGTCGTTCTGGATCGTGCCCAGACCCTGGCCGTCGGCGATGTTCGCGCCCGTGGCCGACACGATGTTGACGAAGAAGGTTTCGTCCGCCTCCGTCGCGGTGTCGCCGTTGACGGTCACGCTGAAGGCGACGGAATTGCTGCCTTCGGGGATCGTCAGCGTGCCGTTGCCCGCGACGTAGTCGCTACCCGCGGTCGCGGTGCCGTCGGCGGTGGCGTACTGGACGCTCACGCCGCCCGGGCCGGCCGGCTGGCTCAGGCCGAAGGCGAAGAAGAATTGGGTGGTGCCGCTGTCGCCTTCGAAGGCGCTGACGTCGTTGACCGAGACCAGCGGCGTGCCGCCGCCGCCGCACACGAACGCGGTCGCCGCGCTGTTGCGCGGGTTCGGCGCGCCGGTGGCGAAGTCGGTGCTGTTGTTCGCCGTATCGGTGCAGCCGCTGTCGGCGCGCAGCACGGCGAGCGCGTTGCTCGGGGCCGGCGTCGGCGCGGTTTCCGAGCAATTTGCGGTGCCGAAACCGACGAAGTCGACGATGGCGCCGCCGGTCGGGCAGGCGCCGGTCAGCGTGGTCTGGTTGTTGGTCAGCGCGATTTTGCCGGCGGTGCCGCTCATCGCGATGGTGCCGGTGGCATCCGGTGTCGGCAGCGCCAACGCGGCGGCATTCGCGCCGTCGGCCTGCTTGATCAGGTAATAGCCGCCCGCGGCGATCGAGCCGCTGAGGTTCGTCCGGTTCCAAGTGGTGCCGGTCGAGGAGGCGTATTGCACGGACCAGCCGGTCAGATCGACCGACGTAACGCCGTTGTTGTGCAGTTCGATGTAGTCGCTGCGGTAAGTCGCGCCGGTATTGCCGCCGCCGCCATGAAGCTGGCTGACCACTACCTGGGCGTTGACGCCGCCCGCAGTGAGCAGAAGTCCGGCCGCGAGGACGCGGCTGATGAATCGGAACATGCGTGATTCCCCTAAGTGCTCTGTCGAATAGAGACCGCGGCTGCGCGCGGGACGCGAATTGTGACGGAAATCCTCAGTGCCGTGGGTTGCAATCCGATGACTGGCCCCGGCCGACGATCTTCACCGAGGCGCGCCCGCCGCGGAATTCCCGATGTCGCGCCGGAAAATCAATCGCTTAAATACCATTCTTCGCGTCGTCTCTATCGTTATGGTCTCGTCGCCTCGTCCTGCGGCGTTCGGAGCCCACGTGGTCGGTAGCGTCGGCCGCGGCTCCGGCGATGCGGTATCGCCGCGGCATCCGGTCGGGTTAGCCTGAGACATGGCTATCGATCAGAACGAGCGTCCCCTCGAAGCGGACATCCACACCGACCTCGCCGGTCGGATGACCTACAGCGGCTATCTGCAGTTGGACCGACTGCTGTCCTCGCAATTGCCGTTATCCGACCCGCCGCATCACGACGAGATGCTGTTCATCGTCCAGCACCAAGTCGCGGAACTGTGGATGAAGCTGTTGGTGCACGAGTTGAGCGCCACCGTCGATCACATGCGCAACGATCGCGTCTGGCAATTCGGCAAAGTCGCCGCGCGCTGCAAACGCGTGCAAGAGCAGCTCACCAGCATGTGGTCGGTGCTGGAAACGCTGACGCCTTCGGAATACATGGAATTCCGTTACGTGCTGGGGCCGTCGTCGGGCTTCCAATCGCTGCAGTACCGCACCGTCGAATTCCTGATGGGCAACAAGAACGCCGCGATGCTGCGGGTGTTCGATTACGACCCGGAGCTGCAGGCGCGATTGCGCGCGGTGCTGGAAGCGCCGAGTCTGTACGACGAATTCCTGCGTTATCTCGCGCGCTGGGGCCATGCGGTGCCGGAGAAATACCTGCAGCGCGACTGGACCAAACCGCATGTGTTCGATCCGGAATTGGTGCCGGTGTTCGAACGCATCTACGAAGACACCGCGACCTACTGGCGCGAATATGCCTTGTGCGAGGACATGGTCGATCTGGAGACGCAATTCCAAATCTGGCGTTTCCGGCATTTGCGCACGGTGATGCGCGTGATCGGCTTCAAGCGCGGCACCGGCGGTTCCAGCGGCGCGCCATTCCTCAAGCAAGCGTTGGATCTGACGTTCTTCCCCGAACTGTTCGATGTGCGCACGGTGGTGGGACCACTGCGCGATCCGCGCAAGGCGGCGGATCGCTGATGCTTCGCGGACGATCGCGACGGTGATGCCGATCGCGGCGGTCGATTCGCTGTCCGGACCGATCGCATGGGCGGCGATGATCGCCGCCGTGGCGATTCTGGGCGCGGCGGCGCGGCGTTTGCCGTGGCACAAATTGCGCGACGACGCCGAGGCCTGGCGCGTGTTGCTGGTGGCGACTGCGGTGTTTTGCGGCCTGCGCTTTTTCAACACCGATGCGTTGGTGGGCGTGCGTCTGCACTTCATCGGCGCGGCCTTGGCGACGCTGATGTTCGGGCCGCGCTTCGCGCTGTGGTCGATGGCGATCGCCAGCCTCGCGGCGTGGGCGATGGGCAGCGCGTGGTACGGGTGGGCGCCGGATTTCTTGGTCGCGGGCGCGCTGCCGGTGGTGGTGGCGCAGGCGGTCGCGAACGGCATCGAGCGACGTCTACCGCCGAACGTCTTCGTCTACGTGATGGTCCGCGGGTTTTTCGGCGGCGCCGTCGCCATCGCCGCCAGTAATTTGGCGAAAGCCGGCGTCGCGTATTGGCTGAACGACTCGGCGGACGCGGCCTACGCGGCGGCGACCCTGCCGATGATGTTCGGCGAAGGCTTCCTTTCCGGCGGCGCCATC
>JADZBF010000505.1 GCA_020852215.1 Lysobacter sp.
ACTTGGGGCGCTTTACGCCGTCGAGATCGCAGGAGGCGCCGACCCACTGCCGCCGTTGACGGTGCAGTACGCGGATTTCGCGGCTTGGCAACGCGATTGGCTGGATCGCGGGCACGCGGAACGGCTCACCGCGTACTGGGCGCGTACGCTCGGCGGTGCGCCGACGTCGCTCGAATTGCCGACCGATCGCCCGCGTCCCGCGGTACAGGACTTCGCAGGCGACCAACTGACCCTCGCCATCGACGCGGATTTGACCCAACGCTTGCGTGCGATCTCGCAGCGCCGCGGCGTCACGTTGTACATGACGCTATTGGCGAGTTGGGCGGCGTTGCTTTGCCGACTGTCCAATCAAGACGAAGTGGTGATCGGCACGCCGATGGCCGGCCGCAACCGCGCCGAGATCGAGCCTTTGGTCGGCTTCTTCGTCAACACCGTCGCATTGCGCATCGATCTCGCCGATGCGACGAGCGTCGGCGCTCTGCTCGAGCGCTGTAAGCAGCGCGTGCTCGAGGCGCAGGCGCATCAGGATTTGCCGTTCGATCGTGTGGTCGAAGCGGTCAGACCGCCGCGCACTACGGCGCATACGCCGGTTTTCCAGACGATGCTGACGCTCAACAATCAGCAGGCCGACAGCCTCGAAATGCCGGGCCTGCAGGTCGCGCCGATCGAAGTGGACGCGAAGGTGGCGCAATTCGATCTCTCGCTCGACCTCGACGAGAATGAACGCGATATCGTCGGCACGCTCAATTACGCGACAGTGCTGTTCGACCGTACGACGATGCAGCGCTATGCCGGCTACTGGTTGCGCCTGCTGCAAGCCATGGCCGAATCCGTCGAGCGTTCTGCCGCCGATGACGCGGTCGCCCGTTTGCCGATGCTCGACGCCGCCGAACGGCATCTGCTGTTGAACGAATGGAGCGGTATCGCCAACGGCCCGCCAAGCGAGGCGTGCCTGCATCGCTTGTTCGAAGAGCGGGCCGCGGCAACGCCGCAGGCGACCGCTGTCGTCTGCGACGGCGCGCGCATCGGCTATGCCGAATTGAACGCGCGCGCCAATCGCATCGCGCACCGTCTGATCGCGCTCGGGGTCGTTCCGAATACGCGGGTTCTGATGTGTTTGGAACGCGGCATCGATGCGCTTACGGCGATGTTGGCCGTACTGAAGGCCGGCGGCGCCTATGTGCCGGTCGATCCGCATTTGCCGGCCGATCGTATCCGTTATATCTGCGAAGACTGCGAACCTGTTGCGGCGATCGCCACCGTCGCGACGGCGCCGTTGCTCGACGCCTTGCCGGATGGCTCCATTCTCAATCTGGATCGCGAACTCGCGTCCGACGCGTCCACGAACGATGGAAACTCGGAGACGAAGGATCCGACGATACCGGGGCTGACGCCGGAACATCTCGCGTATGTGATCTATACCTCCGGCTCGACGGGACAGCCGAAAGGCGTGGAGATCGAGCATCGTTCGATCGTCGCTCGCATCCATCACGCCATCGACGCCTATGGCCTCGGCGCCGAAGACGTTTGCCTGCAATTCTCTTCGTTGAGCTTCGACGCTTCGGCGATGCAGATCTTCTCCGCGCTCGGCGCCGGCGCTGCGCTAATCATGCGCGGGGAAGCGTTATGGGCGCCGGAGACCGCCGTCGAACAGATTCAGGCGCACGGCATCGCCATCGCCGATATTCCCCCGAGTTATTTGCAGGCGCTGTTCGACGCCGATACGCGGCATGCGATCCCTTCGCTGCGTATCGCGATCGTCGGTGGCGAAGCGACGCTGACCGAATCGATTCGCGACCGTTCGTTCGGGTTCTCGATTTTCAACGAGTACGGCCCGACGGAGGCAACGATCACCGCCACCTGCCTGGTGATTCCGCCCCGCTCGCAGCCCGCGTTCGCCAGCAAATATCTGCCGATCGGCAAGCCGGTCGCCGACACCCGCGTGTACATCCTGGATCGCGAACTGCAGCCTGTACCGACCGGCGTGGCCGGCGAGTTGCATATCGCCGGCGTGGGCGTCGCACGCGGCTACTTGAACAGACCCGATCTCACGGACGAACGCTTCGTTGCCGATCCTTTCGCCGCCAGCGCCGATGGGCGGACGGGTAGGGCGCGCATGTACAAGACCGGCGATCTGGCGCGTTGGCTGCCCGATGGCACGATCGAGTACCTAGGTCGCAACGACTTCCAAGTCAAGCTACGCGGCTTCCGAATCGAATTGGGCGAGATCGAAGCGCTGTTGGTCGGGTACGCCGGCGTGCGCGAAGCCGCCGTGCTCGTGCGTGAGGACATCTCCGGTCAGCCGCGTCTTGTCGCGTATTGCATGAGCGATGACGAATTGCCGACCGTCTCCTTGCGCGAACATCTGGCGACGCGGCTCCCGGACTATATGGTGCCGGCCGCATTCGTGCGGATGCGCGATTGGCCGCTGACCAGCAGCGGCAAGCTCGACCGCAAGGCCCTGCCTGCGCCGGAAGAGGACGCTTACGTACGCAACGCCTACATGCCTCCGCAAGGCGCGACCGAGCGCGCGATCGCGGTCGTATGGGAAGAGTTGCTCGGCTTGGAACGCGTCGGGCGCGACGACCATTTCTTCGATCTCGGTGGCCATTCGCTTCTGATGCTGCGGATGATCCGCGACTTGGCCGAGCAGGGCATTGCCCTTGCAATCCAGGATGTATATCGACTCGGCACGGTAGCGGCGATCGCTGCCGAGGTCGAAGCCTCGACGATCGACCCGTACGACTGGCTGCGTTCGCATCGATGGAACCATGCCGAGGGCATGGTCGATGGGCAACGCGTGCTGTGGCTGGCGCCGAACGACGATCACGATACTGTGCGCGCATTCAAGCGGATATTGCCGCGCTGCGCAGCGTCGTCGTGCCCGCAGCGCATCGTGTCCGCAGCCGATCCTGCGGCCGCTCGCGCCGAGGCGCTCTCGGAAAAATCGACGAAGAAGGTCGACACGACCGCGACTGCGACTGCGGGTATGGAGAGGCGACTCGACGATCTCGCCGCTGCGTTGCGCAGCATCGAGCCGGCGATCGTCGCCGCGGACGTGGTCGAAGAACTTCCTTTCGCGGCCACGCATCGCGAAACCTTGCAATGGACCACCCGCGATGGGCTCCATGTCATACCGTTGCCGGGCTGGTGGTCGCCCGAGGAATTGCGTCGCGCATTCGCGCAGGTGATCCGCGACCACGAGATGCTCCGCGTTTCCGTCGATATCGGGCGTGGGATGCTTCGAGTGCTCGGCAAGTCAGGCAGCGATACGAGCCTCATCGATGCCGAACGACTCGCATGGATCGACTTGCGTCATCTTTCCGACGATGCCGTCGATCGCATGTTCTCGCGCATCGATCCACTGCTGCGCGAGGCCAAAGCGAGATCGCGCCTGAGTTATGCGGCGACATTGATCACTCGCAGCGACACCGAGCATCTGCTCGCGTTCTACGGCGATCACCTGGCTTGGGACGGGCAGTCTTTCGGCGCGATCGGCGAGGCGATGCTCGCCGCGCTGACCGGCACCCCGGCCTTCGCGCCACGCCCGTATCGTGAATTCCTGGACACCTGCAGCCAAGCGAACGACCCCGCCGTGCTCGACCGCATCGCCGCGGAATTCGACGCACCGCGACTCGCCGACACCGTGCGCGACACTACAGCCGCGCTCGCAGCGCGCGCCGCGCTGCAGCCGCAAGTGATCGGCGCGCGCATCCCGCTGGTATCCGGCGCCGCGCCGGCGGAGCAGGCCTTCGCGCTCTTCCGCAGGTTCGTCTCGCGAATCACCGGACTCGAACGTTTCGGCATGGTGCTGACCCATCATGGCCGACAACTCGGCGAACGCAGTCACTTCGGCCAGATCGGCTTGTTCGTGGACAAGATTCCCATCTTGGTCGAAGCGAGCACGACGCTCGATGCGGCGATGCGACGCGTGGGTGCGCTGCATCGCGACGGCGTGCGCTTCGTGGATTGGCAACGATCCGGCGACGCTCGTGTGGCCGGCGCATTACCGACGTTTTTCGATGAGATTTCATTCAACTATCAGGCGGCGATCGACTCCGATTGGGAGACGAAAGCGGTCGGACTGCACGGCATTTTCGAGAAGATGAATGCCACACGTGGCATAATTTGCGAGTTTTATGTCGGCGAAAACGACATGGAAATGCTGCTCGCATTCAGAGGCGATCATGAAGGGGTACAGGACGTGAAGGCAAATATCGAATCGGTTTCGGGCACGGTGTTGAACGTCGGGGCCGACCCCGTTACCGTTCAACGCGCGGAAGCATCGCCGCAACCCATGATTCAGACGCAACCCCAAGCGGGCCATGTCGAGCAGGCGATCGTGGTCGACAACCTGCGTAAACGCTATTCCGAGACGGAGGTCGTGAAAGGCATCAGTTTCAGCGTGCCCAGAGGCTGCTGCTTCGGCATTCTCGGCCCGAATGGCGCCGGCAAGACTTCGTTATTGGGCATGATCGAAGGCATCGTCCCGATCACCTCCGGGCGGATCACCGTCATGGGCATGGATGTCGCCACCCAGATCCGGCAGATTCAGCCGCGGTTCGGCGTGCAGTTGCAGCACAGCAACTACTTCCAGTTCCTCACCGTTTCCGAGCTGCTCACGTTCTATTCGGAACTGCGCGCCGCCGCGGGCGGTACACGCAAGCTCGTGCCGGCGATACGCCTGCTCGAACGCCTCGATCTCGCCGACAAGATGAAATTCAAGGTCGATGAATTGTCGGGCGGGCAGAAGCAGCGTTTGTCGATCGCGCTTGCGATGCTCGCCGACCCCGAAATCGTGTTCCTCGACGAACCGACGGCAGCGCTCGATCCGCACAGCCGGCGCTATACCTGGGAGTTCATCGAAGAACTCAAACAGGATCGGAATCGCACGATCGTCCTGACCACGCACTACATGGAAGAAGCGGAGCGTTTGTGCGACGAAATCATGATCATGAATCAAGGCGAGGTCGTGGGTAAGGGCAATCCTTCGTCGCTGATCGCCGAGCTCAACGCGACCCAACAAACGCGGGTCAAGCTCGATGTCGGCGCGCCGGGTGCGGAAATCGCGGATGCGATTTCGGTGAAGTTCAAGACCACCTGGGATGCGTTCAGCGATTCGCTGTTGATCGCTACCGACGATGTGGTCGGCGCGCTTCGAGAGGCGATGGCGCAAACCGAAATCCGGCATGTGAACGTGCTGGGCATCTACGTCGAACGACTCAGCCTCGAAGACGTCTTCCTGAACAAAACCGGCAAGGAACTGAAGCCATGAGAAAGACCTGGGTATTTTTCAAGCTGCGGATGATGCAGCTGAAGTACGACAAGATCGGTTTGTTCTTCTCTTACGTCTTTCCGGTGCTGCTGCTGCTGGGGATCGGTTATCCCGTGCAGATGGCGAGCAACCAGGAAATCGAAGTCGCCTACGTGAGCCAGGAACTCGATCCGGCCACCCGTGCGTTGATTTCCGATCTTTCGAAAGACGATTTGGTCGAATTCGTGCCGTTCGAAGGCAATCGCGCCGAAGCCGAGCAAGCGTTGAAGGACAACGAGATTCAGCATCTGCTCGACCCCTCCGTACAAACGGCGCCCCAACAGGGCAAGCTGCTCGCGCTGCGCACGAATTCCCTGGAAGAGAACCGAATCGCGGCGCTCGCACTGACCGGCATTTTGCGCGGTACCGGCGGCGCAACGGCGCTGGTCGAGCGGGTCGCGTTGCGTACGGTGCCGGTCAGCGAACGCTCTTCGTATGTGGCCGTGCTGTTGCCTGGCGTGATTGCGCTGACCTTGCTGGTGATCGGTCTCAGCGGTTTCGGTTCGGTATTGATCGAAGAAGAAAGCCAGGGCCTGTACAAAAACCTGAAGACGATCGACGCATCGCCCGCCGCCTTCCTCGCCGGACTGTTTCTGTCGCGGTTGGTGGTCGCCTACACGGTCGCGATGTGCATGTTCGGCGTAAGCGTGCTGGTGTTGGATACGCCGTTCGACGTCAATTGGCTGTTGCTCATGCTGGCGATGACCTTGGGCAGCATGGTGTTCCTGACCCTTGGGCTTTTGGTCTTCCTGTTCTGCAAGACGGTCATGGCGTTCAACGGCGTGGTCAGCGTCATCCAACTGCCGCTGATCATGCTGGGCGGCGTCTTTTTCTCGATCACTCTGTTTCCGGAATGGATGCGTCCTCTGGCGACGTATTCGCCGATGGCGCCGTTCACGTCCGCTTTGCGCGACTTGATGTTCGGCGGCGTCGGCTTCAGCAACATGTCGGAGATTTATCCCGAGTTCGCGACGATGACGGTCTGGCTCGTGCTGCTGTTATTCCTGTCGAAATTCAAGTTCCGCTGGTAAGTGCGGTCGCCGCCGCTTGCAATGCCGCACACAACAGAGCGCTCGCCCATGTCGAAGTTTGCTGATTTTGCCGCGCATCGCCGCACGGCCCACTTTATGCGCCGCGGCCGATGCGATGGTTGTAATCGCGCCGCAACCGTTTCGGGAGAATACTGACGATGCGTACATGGATCGTAGGCGCTGGTTTGCTCGGCGTCGGCCTCGTGGCCGGCTTGCTGATCGGCGGCAGGAAGGGCGGTGGGTCGGAAGCGGTCGCGCAACCGGCGGCCGCGGCGTTGACCGTGAGCGTGATCCGCCCCGAACGCAAACGCGTGGCCGACACGGTGCGCGTCGTCGGACAAACCCGCAGTCGAGATGATGTGCGGGTCGTCTCGGAGTTGCCGGGCTTGCGCGTCGCGCGACTCGAAGCGGAAGCGGGCGACTATGTCCGCGCCGGCCAAACGCTCGCGGTCCTCGACGGCCGCAGCTTCGATATCGAAAGCGACGAGTTGCGTTCGGAGATGGAGCGCACGCGCGGCGAGTACGAACGCGCACGGACGCTGGTCGCTTCGCAATTGGTCAGTCGCGAGTTCTTCAAACAAAAGCAATCCGCCTACGAAGTCGCGCGCGCGCAGTACGACAATGCGCGCCTCAGCGTGCAGCGCACCCGCGTGGTCGCGCCCGCGGCCGGGCGAATCTATCGCCGCAACGCGTCGATCGGCGATCTCACGGATAGCGGCGCGGCGTTGTTCGAAATCGCTAAAGATGGCGTCGTCGAACTCGACGTCGAAGTGCCCGAAGCGATCGTCGCCCGGTTGCGTCCCGGGATGCGCGCCAAAATCGATATCTCCGGGCGCGATGCGCCCATGCAAGGCGAAATTCGCCTGATCGTACCGAACGTCGATAGCGCCACGCGCGCGAGCAGCGTGCGCCTGCGCCTGAACGACAGTCAGGGTCTGTCGGTCGGCGCCTTCGGCGAAGCCATGATCGATGTCGCCGAAGATGAAGGCTGGTCGATCCCGCGTTCGGCGCTGCAACAGGACAGGGCAGGGCTGTTCGTTTGGCGCGTGGACGAAAAGGGCATCGTCCAACGGTTGCCGGTGACGCCGAAAATGCAGACCACGGAGACGGTCATCGTCGTGGAAGCGATCGGGGGCTCCGCGATCGTCGCCAAGGCCGGCCCGTTCGTGCGCGAAAAGGATCATGTGCGCATCGCGGGATCGGGCGAATGACGCCCTGCGGTAAGCGTTCGTCGCATATCCGCCGGAATCGCGGCGAACTCACCGAATAGAGAACCCGTCATGGCTTTCAGTTTTTCCACATGGTCGATTCGCAACCCGGCCCCGCCGATCTTGCTGTTCGCGATCCTCTTGCTCGCCGGTATCGCTGCGTTCTTGCACTTGCCTGTCACCGCGTTGCCGAACGTGGTCACTGCCGATGTCGATGTCCTGGTGATCCAACCCGGCGCGACGCCCGCCGAAATGGAGCAGCAAACCACGCAGCGGATCGAGGACGCGGTCGCGACCCTTCAAGGCGTCAAGCGCGTGACCTCGACCGTCACCGAAGGGCAGTCGTCGACCAAGGTCGAATTCGATTTCGATATCGGCATCGACCGCGCCATGAACGACGTGCGCAACGCAGTGGCCGCGATTCGTCAGAATTTGCCCGCGACCGTGCGCGAACCCATCGTGCAACGCGCCGCCGACATCGGGCGCCCGGTGGGCATCTATATCGTCGATGCGCCGGAAATGCCCGTCGCGGAATTGAGCTGGTTCATCGATCAGACCATCGCGCGGGAACTGATGAGTGTGCCTGGCGTTTCGCGGGTGGAACGCGTCGGCGGCAGCGATCAAGAGGTCTCTATCGTCCTCGACCCGTTGAAGCTCAGCGCGCTCGGCATTACCGCCGCCGACGTCAGCGGCAGGTTGGCGGCGAGCAATCTCGATTTCCCCGGCGGACGCTTGACGCTCGGCGACACCGAGTACGCGTTGCGCACGACCGGCAAAGCGAGCAGCATCGATGCGCTGGCCCAGACTCGGGTCGCCGTCGACGGCGGTCGTGAGGTCAGACTCGCCGACATCGGCACCGTCTCGCTAGGCGCCTCCGAAATGCGCAGCATCAGTCGCATCGACGGCCGCCCGGCAGTGACCTTCATGGTCTTCAAGGAACAGGCCTATAGTGAAGTCGACGTCTCCGATGCGGTACAGGTGCGACTCGACGCCTTGTCCGCTACGCACGGCGTCAATTTCAAGATCGGTTATTCGGAAATCGATTTCGTCCGGGTCGGTTACCGCTCGACGATGTTCACCTTCATCGAGGGCGCGATTCTCACCGTTCTGGTCATCTTCCTGTTCCTGCGCGATTGGCGAGCGACGATCATCGCCGCGCTCGCCATTCCGCTGTCGATCGTGCCGACGTTCCTGATCATCGACTGGCTTGGATTCTCTCTCAATTTCATCAGCCTGCTCGCGATCACGCTGGTCACCGGCGTGCTGGTGGACGATGCGATCGTCGAAATCGAGAACATCCATCGGCACATGCACATGGGCAAGAATCCATTGCGTGCCTCGATCGACGCCGCCGAGGAGATCGGCGTCTCCGTGATCGCGACCACCTTGGTGATCTGCGCCGTCTTCGTTCCGGTCAGTTTTATGGATGGTTTGCCCGGGCTTTTTTTCCGTCAATTCGGCTTGACCGTGGCGATCGCGGCCTTATTCTCGCTGATCGTCGCTCGGTTGATCACACCGATGCTGGCATCGCGCTTTCTGCGCCGCAGCGAGAACGACGAAGCGCAGACCGGCGAAGTCACCTCGCGTTACCTTCGGCTCGTCGAATGGACGCTGCGCCACCGGATCAAGACGCTCGCGATCGCGATGGTATTCGTAGCGGCTTCGTTCGGGTTGGTTTTCCTTATGCCGACGGGCTTCATGCCGTACGACGACTATTCGCTCGCCAGCGCCACCGTCACATTGCCGCGCGGCAGCACCATCGAGCAGACCGACGAATCCGCGCAAAAAGTGATGCGCATCCTGCGCGAACGGCCCGAAGTCGAATATATCCTCACCACCGCCGGCGAGCGCAATGGCGCGATCAACGAGGCGCGCGTCTACGTCAAACTCGTGCCGCCGCGACAGCGCGCGATGAACGAACGCGAATTCAGAAACCAGATGTACCCGAAAATCGCCGGATTGGCCGATATTCGCGTCAATTTCGAAGATTTCACCGGGGCCAAGGACATTTCGATCGCATTGGTCGGCGACGACGCCGAAGCGCTCAATCGCGCCGCCGATGCGCTCAAACGCGAGATGCACGCGCTCCCCGGCTTCGTCAACGTCGACAGCAGCGTAGGGCAGGAGCAGCCGGAGATTCTCGTCGCCATGGACCCGCTGAAAGCGGCCGAATTCGGCGTCACCACTCAGCAAGTCGGCGAGGCGATCAGCGTATCCACGATCGGCGACGACACGCCGCGATTGTCGAAGTTCAATTACCGCAATCGCGAGATTCCGGTGCGCGTGCGTATGCCGCGCGAGTATGGCCGCGACCTCGGGGCTCTGGAGAACATCAAACTGCGCGCTGCCGACGGCAGCAGCGTGCCGTTGTCGTCCGTGGCGAAGCTCGACTTCAGCAGCGGACCGGTGCTGATCGAACGTTACGATCGCCAGCGTCGGATCAACGTCGAGGCCAATCTGGATGGGGTCGCGCTGGGCACCGCGCTGGAACGCATCGATGCGTTGCCGGCGATGAAGAAGTTGCCGCCGACGGTACGGGTGCTGGAGACCGGCGATGCCGAATTCATGACCGAACTGCTGACGAATTTCGTCAAGGCGTTGGGGGCAGGGCTGTTGATGATCTATTCGATCCAGGTCCTGCTGTACCGGGACTGGCTGCAACCGTTGGCGCGGATGATCGCGCTGCCGCTGACCGTGGGCGGCGCGCTGCTGCTGCTGTTCGCGACCGGGAAAGAGCTGAGCATGCCGGCCATGATCGGCATGATGATGCTGATGGGTATCGCGGACAAGAACTCGATTCTGTTGGTCGACGCCATGCTAGAGCGCATACGTGGCGGCATGCCGGTGCGCGCGGCGATCCTCGAATCCTGCCGATTGCGCGCGCGTCCGATCGTCATGACCTCGATCGCGATGATCGCGGGCATGCTGCCGGTCGCGCTCGGTCTGGCGCTGGATTCCGCATTCCGCGCGCCGATGGCGATCGCGGTGATCGGCGGACTGCTGTCGTCGACGGCGCTCAGCCTGATTTTCGTGCCGGTGCTTTTCAGCTTCGTTCACGATTTCGAACGCTGG
Organism: Lysobacter sp.; assembly: GCA_020852215.1. GTDB lineage: Bacteria > Pseudomonadota > Gammaproteobacteria > Xanthomonadales > Xanthomonadaceae > Lysobacter_I. The sequence continues at coordinate 10,626 of JADZBF010000505.1, forward strand.
TGCGCACGCAAGCTTGGACGGTACGTGGGCACGGAGAGTGAGGCGCCAGCCGCAGGCTTATGAGTGTTATCAAGGGGTTACTCGGGGTTGGTCCGCACCCTGCTATTTAACATAATAGGCATTATGCGAAATTGATAATGGCCTGTAAAAGCCTCCCTAAGCTGTTTCGCGACTGCATATCTACGCCGCTAGGCAGCGTCGTCAGTCAACCTCGGAGACGCAGTCAAGCCGAGGGCCCGACGTAGTTCCGCCATCGACTTCGGTCCCAGGCCTTCACGCGCCAGCGTTCCATCCTCGTACGCCGCAACGAGCTGTTCGCGGGTAATGATGTTGAGTGCGCGCAGAACGTTCCAGATGCGCGTGCTGATTGGCGACTCCGAGTCGATGATGAGTGGCATGCGGCGTTCCGATCAATAGGAGTCAGGCCGGTTGGCGTAGACGCAAGGTACCGAGTCTAGGTTTGCCCAATCTCAGCGCCTGCGACTTTTGAGGCGACCACGCTTGCAACAAACGGCAGAGCTCGCGGATGATACGACGGACTTTTCGAGCTCGGATGCGCCCCGCACGATGACGAACTTCGACGATCCGTCTCGCTTTGCGGGATTGGTGGCGCCGCTGCTGCCCACGCATTTTCTGCACGATATCTGGCCCGGCGCGCTGCACGTTTCCCACGAAACCGGCCCGGCGCTGCTTTCCTTGATCGAACAGCACGAATTGCGCGATATCGATGCCTTTTGCGCGATCCAGAACGGCGGCGGTATCCACGTCAATCACACGCGCGGCGAAGGTCTGCGCATCGATTTCGGCGTCGATCCGGGAGAAGCGGTGCGGCAATACCACGCCGGCAACACCATTCAGATTCTCGACCTGAAGACTGCCGAGATCGGCCGCTGGAACCGCTTGCTGGACGGCATGTTGAACCTGATTCCCGGCACGACGCTGGCGAACGGCTTCGCCTCCCTGCCCGGCCCCGGCCTGCCGTGGCATTGGGATGCGCAGGAGGTGTTCATCGTGCAGGTACGGGGCAGGAAGCGCTGGCATGTAGCGCCGAACGAATACGTCGACTGGCCGACGGTCAACGGCATGCCCACCGACCAGCCGCCGCTGGAACTCGCGGTGCAACTCAAGGATCCCGGCGCCCCGATTCGCGAGCCGGAGACGTGGCAGGAGATCGAAATGCGCCCCGGCTCGGTGATGTTCATGCCCCGCGGCTACTGGCACCGCGTGGCGGACAATGTCGATGCCAGTCTTCATCTCGTGCTACAGGTACGCATGCCTAACTGGCGCGACCTGTTCCGTTTCATGTTCGACAATGTCCCCGCGCTGTACGACCTGGAATGGCGTCGACCGACGGCGGCGCTGTCGGCGATGCGCCTGACGACGGACGCGCCGCGGGAGTTCGCCGAGCGCATCGCTTCCCTGCAGCCGCTGGCGCAGGCGGAGAATCTGATCGCCCTAGCGCAGCGCTTCTCCGCACTGATCGAGAGCGGCAGCCTGTACACGAACGTCGCCCCCGAACGCAAATACTGACGCGCCATCGATCCGCCGCGCACCCTTCTCGACACATCGACACACGTTCCCCCGGAGCCCCGCATGCCCGACGACTTCTCGCCCCGGCCCCTTCGCCGTGCCTTCCGAATGTTGCCGGCGTGCTCGCTGGCCGCGGCCTTCGCGTGCTTGCCGATCGCCGCCCATGCCCAGGAGGTGAGTCTCGCCGCCCAGATCAAGGAAGGCGGCATGGCCCTTGTGGCGGTGCTGGCGATGTCGGTGATCGCGCTGTGGGTCGTGATCGAACGCGCGCGCAATTTGCGGCGCCGACGCATCGTACCGGACGGATTGGCGCGAGAGGCGGGCATTCTGTGGCGCGATGGCGAGATCGATCGGCTGCGCTCGCTGTTCGACGCCAAACCGAGCACGCTGGGGCGGATGGTGCGGTACATGGTCGATTTCCGCGACTACGGCCACGCGCATGTCTCCCAGGGCGCGAGCGACATCGCTTCGCTGGAACTGCGCGAACACCTGCGCCGGATTTATCCGTTGGCGATCATCGCGACCGTGGCGCCGATCGTGGGTCTGCTGGGCACGGTCATCGGCATGATCGAGGCGTTCAACGCGCTGGCGTTTTCCGGTTCCGAAGTGGACCCGGCGCTGCTGGCCGGCGGTATCTCCAAGGCGCTGGTGAACACCGCCGCCGGTCTCTGCGTGGCGCTGCCGTCTCTGGCCGCGTATCACTTCTTCAAATATCGCATCACCGCCTTCGGCCTTGAGCTGGAACAGGATGCGGGCTCGCTGTTGCGCGAGCGGATGCTGGATGGCGCCAAAAAAGAGGCCGTGCCGTGAGGATCGAACTCGGCGAGGATCAGGAGCCCGAGATCGGGCTGGTCGCACTCATCGACTGCATTTTCTTCCTGCTGATGTTCTTCATGGTCGCCACGACCTTCAAGCAGCAGGAAGAGAACCGGAAAAACCGCGCCCTGCCCGTCGATCTCCCCAAATCCGACGCCACGTTGCGCGCCGAGGACGCCTCCGAGCCGGGCATGGTGATCACCATCGATCGCGACGGCAAAGTCTTCGTCGACGGCGCCGCGACCACGCGGCAGGGATTGCACGACCGCCTGCGCGGCCTCGCCGCCCGGGATCGCAACGCGTCGATCCGCATCGATGGCGACCGCCGCGCCGATTTCCAGTCGGTGGTGCGGGTCATGGATCTGTGCGCGTTCGAGGGGCTGACGAACCTCGCGGTGCATGTCAGGGAATGACATGAGCGCGTCCCGTCCCCGCGGCGATCTCTATCGCCCGCCCCGATACGAGCACGCTCACCAGATCGACGCGCTGCTGTCGCTGGCGGCGCATGCGGTGCTGCTCATCGCGTTGTACTACCTGCTCTCGCACCGGCCCGAAATGCAGGCGACCGAACGCCGCGTGCAGGCGACCTCCCGCGCGGCGGGCGCGGCATCGGCCGGACGACACGCGGAGTCGCTGGCGGAGATCGAACGCGCGCTGGCCGAGAGCGCCGGCGAACCGCCTCCTCCGCCCGCCGCCCCACCGGCGACGCCGGAAGCCGCCTTGCGCGAGGCGCGCGAGCGTTACGCCGCGATCCGCAAACGCGACCAGGATGCGCGCGCCGCCGAGTTGGCGGCGTTGCTCGACATTCCGCTGGATCAGGCGCGGCAACGGGCCGACACGCAGATGCCGGCGCTGCCGCCGCTGCCGAAGACCGCCGAGGCCTCCGCCGCACAGATCGCGACGCTGGAAGCCGAGGCGCGCGCGGCGCTGACCCGGCGCGCCGCCGCCCTGCGCGCGCGCGATGCGCAACGCGCAGCGCTTTCGACCAGCGGCGACAGCGGGCGCGGCGACGGCCGCACGGGCGAAACGCTCGCCCCGTTGCAGGCGGTATTGGAACGCTTCGACATCGTCGCCGAACCGCCGCGCCGCGCGCCCCTCACGCCTTCCGGCCGGCCCGCACCGGTGCCGCCGGTCGACACCGGCGTGTTGCGGACCGGTGTCGGTCGTCGCATCGGCGCGCAAGGGCCGTACGCGACCCGGCTCTACGTCGACACCTGGTATGTCCTCGGCCCGTTCGAAGCGCAGGGCAACCGGCCGCTGGACCATCCCTACCCTCCCGAGTCCGCGGTCGATCTGGACGGCACCTATGCCGGCAAGAACGGACAGGCCCTGGCGTGGCGCTACCTCCAGGCGGGCGAGTATCCGACGTATCTGCCCGATCCGGCGGAAAACGCGATTTACTACGGCTACACCGAGCT
>JADZBF010000506.1 GCA_020852215.1 Lysobacter sp.
AGATTGAAGTCGTTGACGTAGGCCGAGCCCAGATACACCTGCAACGTGTCGTAGACATCGGTGAGCGCCAGTCCGCTGGCTTTGATCTTGTCGCGATCGACGACGGCATCGAGTTGCGGCACGTTCGCCTGGAACGACGAGAATGCCGAGCCCGGCCCGAAGCCTTCGATCTGACCGATCGCGCCGGTCATCGCTTGCGTTTGCGCATTCAATTCGCCATAACCGGCGCGCTGACGATCCTGCACATAGGCTTCGACACCGGCCGCGTTGCCGTAGCCGAACACCGGCGGCGGCATGAACGCAAACGCCAAACCGTCTTGAATGCCGCCGAACTTCATCGTCAACTCGCTGGCGATGGCCGCGGCGGGTTTGGGCAATTCGCCCGGCGGATCCAAGCCGATGAACATCACGCCGACGTTGGGCGTGCTGACGAAGTGGATCGCGTTCAAGCCCGGGAATTGCACCACATTCGCCACGCCGGGCGTCGCCAAGGCCAGATCGCCCATCTTGGTCATCGCCGCTTCGGTGCGCTCCAGCGTGGCGCCTTCCGGCAATTGCACGCCCGCGAACAGATATTGCTTGTCTTGCGTAGGAATGAAGCCGCCGGGCACCTGGGTGAAACCGAAGGCGGTCGCGGCCACCAACACCGCGTACACGACGAGCAAACGCGGCGCGCGCGCGATAGTGCCGCCGATGCGACCGGAATAACGCTCGCCGCTGCGTTTGAACTTCGCATTGAACCAGGCGAAGAAGCGGCCGAAGATCCGATCGATCAAGCGCGCCAGTCCGTCCTTCCGCGCCCCGTGGGGCCGCAGCAGCACCGCCGCCATCGCTGGGCTCAAGGTCAGCGAGTTGAATGCCGAAATCAGCACCGACACCGCGATCGTCACCGCGAATTGACGATAGAACTGCCCTGTCACGCCGTCGATGAAGGCGATCGGCACGAACACCGCGGCCAACACCAGCGAAATCGCGACGATCGGCCCGCTCACCTCGCTCATCGCCTTGTGCGCGGCATCGCGCGGCGACATCCCGTCTTCGATATGTCGCTCGACGTTCTCGACCACGACGATGGCGTCGTCCACGACGATACCGATCGCCAAGACCAGACCGAACAACGTCAGCACGTTGATCGAATAGCCCAGCAGCAGCAAAGCGGCGAAGGTACCGACGATCGACACCGGCACCGCGATCAACGGAATGATCGACGCGCGCCACGTCTGCAGGAACACCACCACCACGATGACCACCAGCAGCACCGCTTCGAGCAAGGTGGTCACGACCGAATCGATCGAAGCGCGCACGAACACGGTCGGGTCGTACACCACGTCCCAATCGACGCCGTCGGGGAAGGTCTTCTGCAGTTCCGCCATGCGCGCGCGCACGGCATCGGACAGCGCGATCGAATTCGCGCCCGGGGCTTCGAAAATGACGACGGCCGCAGCCTGTTTATTGTTCAGCAGAGAATTCGAGGCATAGGTATTCGCGCCCAATTCGATGCGCGCGACGTCGCGCAACCGCGCCACCGCGCCGTCGCGGCCGGTCTTGAGTACGATCGCGCCGAATTCCTCGGGCGTCTCCAGGCGACCGCGCGCGTTCACCAACAATTGCACGGACTTGCCCTTCGGCTGCGGCGACGCGCCGATGGCGCCGGCGGACACCTGCACGTTCTGCTCTCGAATCGCGGCGATGATGTCCTGCGCGGTCAAACCCCGCTGAGCCGCGCGTTCCGGATCCAGCCACACGCGCATCGCGTAGTTGCCCGCACCGAACACCTGCGCGCTGCCAACGCCGTTGAGTCGCGCGAGGTCGTCGCGGATATTCAGTGTGGCGTAGTTCGACAGATACAGGCCGTCGTAACGCCCGTTCGGCGAGGTGATATGCACCACCATCGTGATGTTCGGCGAGGACTTGGCGGTGGTCACGCCCAGCGCGCGCACGGTGTCGGGCAATCGCGGCAACGCTTGCGCGACGCGATTCTGCACCTGCATCGCCGCGGTATCGATATTGGTGCCCAGCTTGAAGGTGACCGTCAGCGACATCGTGCCGTCGGACGCCGCCGCCGACTTCATGTAGATCATGTTCTCGACGCCGTTGATCGCCTCCTCCAACGGCGCGGCCACGGTATCAGCGATGGCTTTTGGATTCGCGCCGGGATAGATCGCCGTGACTTGCACGGTCGGCGGCGCGACTTCCGGGTACTCGGTGATCGGCAGATTCGGAATCGCGATCAAACCGGCGACGAAAATCGCGATCGACAGAACCGCGGCCAGAATCGGCCGGTCCACGAAAATGCGTGAGAGATCGGCGTGCGCCATCTCGCGCGCCTCAGCCGCCGGCCGCCGCGCCTTTCGGCGCAGGCGGTGGCGTATCGGGTTTGTCCATCGGCACCGGCAGCGGTTTCACCGGCATACCGGGGAAGAAAATCTTGCGCACGCCGTTGACGACGATGCGGTCTCCGGGCGCCAAACCGCCGGTGACGATGCGCAGGCCATCGACTTTCCCGCCGAGCGTCACGTCCTTGCGGATCGCTTTCCCGTCCGGGCTGACGGCGTACACGTATTTGCGGTCTTGATCGGTCATGACCGCGGCATCGTGGATCAGCAAGGCTTCGCGTTCGGCGCCGTCGATCAAGCGCACCCGCGCGAACAGGCCCGGCATCAACTTGCCGTCGGCGTTGTCGAGCACCGCACGGGCGCGAATCGTCGCGGTATTTGGATCGATCTGGTTGTCGACGAAATCCAGGCGACCCTCGTGCGGAAAATCGTCCTCATCGCCCACCGCGACCCGCACCGATCGACGTGCACCATCGGTCGCGGCGCCGTACTTCAGATACGCGCGCTCGTCGCTATCGAAATAGACGAACATCGGATCCAATGCGACGACGGTCGTCAGCAGCGTCCCCGCCTCCACCAGATTTCCCTCGCGCAGCGCCGAAGCGCCGATACGGCCGTCGATCGGGCTTTCGATCAGGGCGTAATCCAAATCCAATTGCGCGGCGTTCAGCGCCGCTTCGGCCGCTTGCACGCCCGCAACGGCACCGCGATCGCCGCCGATGCGTTGTTCGTATTCTTCGCGCGAGATGGCTTTGGCCGCAATCAAACGGTCGGCGCGCGCGCGTTCGCTGCGCGCGGTGTCCGCAGCGCTGCGCGCACGCGCGAGCTCGGCCCGGGCGCGCGCCACCTGCGCTTCGAATGGCCGCGTATCGACCACGAATAGACGTTGCCCTTTCCGAACGATGCCGCCTTCCTCGAACGCGATATCGCGCAGATACCCGGCGACGCGCGGACGGATTTCGACGACTTCGGACGCGACCACGCGCCCTGTGAATTCGTCCCAGGTCCGCACGTTCTTGCGCACGACCTCCGCGACGTTCACTTCCGCGGGCGGCGGCTGGAAGCCCCCGCCATCGCCGCCGCCACATGCGGAGAGCGCGATGGCCGATGCGGCCGCCAGGATCGTCGATTGAATCGCCGATAGCGTCGCCGATGAAAATTTGCCGCGTTGCCCCTGTGCGAGCGCCATGCCTGTCTCCACAGAATGGGTTCACATCGCCCATTCGTTTATTGAACTCGTCGGTATGCCTGCACGATAGCAACTCGACAGGGGCGATGACAATCGCGAAAGACGATCCGATGGCGAAACGTTGCCTCACCGCGAATGCAACGCTCGACGGCGCACCGTGCATTTCGCAATAGCGGAAAGCATCGCTCGATCTCGCATTTTCGTCGCTCCCCGCATCATCGGGATCGAATTCAAGAGCGCCTCGATCCGATCGGCGATTTCGATCGTTTCGCGCATTTGCAGACGAATACAGGCCCCGCGACGCATCCGGACGAGCGGCGAATGACCTTTGGCTCATGCCGCCGGAGGGCCTTATGCACGATGCTGACGGCATCCTGCCAACCGAGGAGTTTCCATGTCCGCTCGCCCCCTTACGCTCGCGCTCGCGATCGCCCTCATCGTCGGCGGAGCCGCCGCGCCGACCATCGCGCAGGCAGGCGATACCGCCAGCGCCTCGAACGCCGCAGGCGATACCGCGAAAGCGCAAACACTGGAAAATCTGTACGACGAATATTGGGAAGAAACGCTGCGGCTCAACCCGATCCAGGCCACGTTTCAAGGCGACCCGCGCTACAACGACCAACTGCCGAACTTCCTGACAGAACAGTCGCGCCGCGAAAGCCGCGAGTTCACCGAGCGTTGGTTGAAGCGCATCGAGGGCATCGGCCCGCAAGGCCTGGAGGGCCAAGCGCGGTTGAGCTACGACATCTTCGTCAAGAACGCCAAGGATTCGCTCGAGGGCGAGCGCTTCCCGGGGCATCTGATGCCGATCAACCAATTCGGCAATATCGCCGGCTTCGCCGCGCAACTCGGTTCCGGCAGCAGCGCGCAGCCGTTCAAGACCGTGCAGGACTACGAGAACTGGCGCAAGCGCGCCGCGAAGCTGCCCGAAATCTTCGACCAAGCCATTGTCAACATGCGCGAAGGCATGCGCAGCGGCGTGGTGCAACCGAAGGTGCTGATGCAGAAAGTGCTGCCGCAATTCGACGCGCTGATCTCCGATCAGGCCGATAAAACGCTGTTCTGGGGGCCGATCAAGAATCTCCCCGCCGACTTCAGCGCCGAAGACAAGACGCGCTTCACCGCCGAATACAAAACCATGATCGAGAAAGAGATCATGCCGGCCTACAAGCGTTTGCGCGATTTCATCGCCAACGAATATCTGCCCGCCTGCCGCGACAGCGCCGGCATGGGCGGCTTGCCTGACGGCGAAGCGTGGTACACCTACAACGCCTATACCAGCACGTCGGTGCGCCTCACGCCCGCGCAGATCCACAAGATCGGCACAGATGAAGTGGCGCGCATTCACGACGAAATGCGCAAGGTGATGCAGCAGGTCGGCTTCAAGGGCTCGCTGCAGGACTTCTTCAAGTACGTGAACACCGACAAGAAGTTCGAATTCGCCAGCGAAGACGCCCTGCTCGCGCACTATCGCGGCATCGAGAAAGAACTCGAGCCGGGCTTGAACCGGATGTTCAATCTCAAGCCGAAAGCGGGCTTCGAGATTCGACCGATCGAAGCCTTCCGCGCCGCATCGTCCGCCGGCGGCGAATACCGTCCGCCGAGCGAAGACGGCTCGCGCCCGGGCGTGTTCTACGTCAACACCCATGACCTGCCCAGCCGCAAGACCTGGGACAGCGAAGACCTGTTCCTGCACGAAGCCAAGCCCGGCCATCATTTCCAGCTCGCGTTGCAGCAGGAATTGAAGGGCTTGCCGAAGTTCCGTCGTTTCGGCGGCGAGACCGCGTACATCGAAGGCTGGGGCCTGTATTCGGAAACCATCGGCAAGGAACTGGGCGTTCTCAACGACCCGTACATGTATTTCGGCATGCTGCAGAATGAGCTCTGGCGCGCGATTCGTCTCGTCGTCGATACCGGCTTCCACAGCAAAGGCTGGACGCGCGAACAAGTCATCGACTATATGAAGACCAACTCGGCGGTCAGCGACACCGACGCCGTAGCCGAAGCCGAGCGTTACATGGCGATTCCGGGTCAAGCGCTGGCGTACAAGATCGGCACAGATGAAGTGGCGCGCATTCACGGCGAAATGCGCAAGGTCATGCAGCAGGTCGGCTTCAAGGGCTCGCTGCAGG